>NZ_BEWW01000317.1 GCF_002933955.1 Prevotella sp. MGM2 | reverse complement strand
CGATGGTATGTTTCTCCAACTTGTAGAGCAACGCCATCGCCTTCTTCTCCGAAAAGTGGATGCGTAACTCTTTAACGACCTGATTGTAGTTCGTACCGATGGCACGGAACTGGGCGTGGAAGTCCGACAGTTTGGTGTAGTAGTTCACCAGCGTCTTGTCCACTTTCAGCACCTTGAACTTCTGCCCGAAGAAGTGCGCCTTCAGAAAGACGGCTTTCGCATACACGTTCGATTCCTCGTACATCGTCAGGAACCTGTTCCATTCCACATCGTCGAAGCGCACCATCACGCAGTGCGTCTTCGGGTTCAATTTGGGATTTCTCCCGTACTTGCTCTTCTTTTTCATTCTTCTTATTCTTTTAATTTTATGGCTTGGCCATTGTTTAATCTTTGATTAAGGAACCCCGAAATTATCCGACTGCGGAGGATAATTCTGCCCACGGCAGTGCTGTTTTTTTTCAGTTACTCGGAAGCATTCGAGTAACTGAAAATATGGATTGCCTTAATCATTTCCGCATTGGTAATGAGTTTGATGCAGTTAATCATGGGTAAGTAGGAATCTGTTGCGAATAAAAATACGATGATTGAAGCAATAGCCATACTTGCCATTAGAGCGGCGATACTCCTCTATGTGGAGCGCCAGTCCAACAAAAAGACGATAGAAGGGCAAAGCTATAAAATTAGGCATCTGACAGGTAATTTGAATGAAGATGACAAAAAGGAAAAACAACAACTCCTCGATGATTACCATTTTGATAAGATGGTCAGAGAATTGAAGTCGGAAGATGAATATGCCCAGCTTGAACCAGATGATGTGATAGAAGAAAGGGCAAGGGCTAAGTTCAAAAGTCTGTATGGATATGAATACAGGAAAGGAAAATGAGTTCTTCATCCAAATCAAAGGAGTAGGTTTTGCAGCTCTTATAGACAAGAGTTTGAATAAGCCAGCTATGTTAGGCAGAGAATCATTTAACCGAATAATAAAAACAGTTATGAAACATAAAGCAGAAACTTAGCATAGATAATACTCTCACTTAGAGGATTTATTATTAATCATAGAGGAAATATAAAATCATTATAGAAAAGAACAGTATTACTATAGTTTTCTATATGTTTTCACCAAAGATGTAATTTATTGATTATAAGGAACGTTTGGCTGCGGCGCAGGTTGCCATCGAGGGTTAAGGTTTTAAACACTTTCAAAGAAATTAAAGAGGTATTTTACGTGAATACCTCTTTAATTTTGAATCTACAGACTTGTTTCTTTGATTAAAGATGTGTTGAAAATCAGAAAAAGGAAGAAAAGTTTGCTTATAAAAGAAAAAAAAGGTAACTTTGCGCCGCAATTTTGCAATAAATAATCAATTTAATTATTAACTTTATGATGAATCAGTATGAGACCGTTTTCATTATGACTCCCGTTTTATCTGACCAGCAGATGAAGGAGACGGTCGAAAAATTCAAAGGTATTCTCACTGCTCAAGGCGCTGAGATTATTAATGAAGAGAGCTGGGGCCTCAAGAAGATGGCTTATCCTATCCAGAAGAAATCCACCGGTTTCTACCAGCTGTTAGAATTTAAAGCTGAACCTCAGGTGATTGATAAACTTGAGGTTGGTTTTCGCCGTGACGAACGTGTAATTCGTTTTCTTACAGTGAAACTTGAAAAGTATGCAGCTCAGTATGCAGAAAAACGTCGTAACAAAAAATCTAACAAGGAGGACTAATTACAATGGCACAAGCACAATCTGAAATTCGTTATTTGACGCCCCCTACTGTAGACGTCAAGAAAAAGAAATATTGCCGTTTCAAGAAAAGCGGTATTAAGTACGTAGACTATAAGGACCCTGAATTCCTTAAGAAGTTCCTTAATGAACAAGGAAAGATTCTTCCTCGCCGTATTACTGGCACTTCGTTGAAGTATCAGCGTCGCGTAGCTCAGGCCGTTAAGCGTGCACGTCACTTGGCTTTACTGCCCTTCGTAACCGATTTGATGAAATAATAAAGAAGGAGGTATAAGATATGGAACTCATTTTGAAAGAAAATGTACACGGTTTGGGTTACAAAGACGATATAGTTACTGTTAAAGATGGCTATGGTCGTAATTACCTTATTCCTACCGGAAAGGCTGTTATCGCTTCTGTTTCTGCTAAAAAAATGTTGGCTGAAGAACTTAAGCAGCGTGCTCATAAGTTAGAGAAAATCAAAAACGATGCTTTGGCTTTGGCTGAAAAATTGGCAGCGATTGAACCTATCACAATTGTAACTAAGGTAAGTGCAACTGGAGCTATTTATGGTTCTGTTAATAATTTGCACATAGCAGAAGAACTCGGCAAGCGTGGTTTTGAAATTGACCGTAAGATCATCGCTGTGAAAGATGTTAAGAGCATTGGTTCTCATCAGGCAACGGTTAAGCTTCACAAGGAAGTTTCTGTAGAGATACCTTTTGAGGTTGTTGCTGAAGAAGCTTGATTTTTTCAAGTGTAAAATAAAAAAATACAAACGTTAGAAGTTGGATTTTATTTCTTTCCGACTTTTAACGTTTGCTTTGTTTATATCAATCATCTGTTTTATTATAGTAAGAAAGATATCAATGCGCTATTTCATGTATATTTCTTATGATGGTGCGGCTTATCATGGTTGGCAGATGCAACCTAACGCTATAAGTGTGCAACAGAAAATAAATGAAGCTCTGTCTACGCTTTTACGGATTAATACGGAAGTTGTAGGAGCCGGCCGTACGGATGCGGGAGTTAATGCTGCTATGTTAGTGGCGCATTTTGATAGTGAGACACTCTTAGACTGCGAATGCTTGGCTGATAAAATGTGTCGTATTCTTCCACCTGATATTTCGGTAAATAAAATAGTTCAAGTTCAATCTGACGCTCATGCGCGTTTTGATGCACTTTCGCGTACATACCATTACACCGTTTATACCCATAAAAATCCTTTTAATCGTCATTATGGTGTACGTTTGTTCTTTAGTCCTGATTACGATAAAATGAACTTAGCTGCCAGACACTTGATAGATGTAGAGGATTTTACAAGTTTTAGTAAGGTTAATACGGACACTAAAACCAATATTTGCCATGTTACGCAAGCAGAGTGGGTGAGAGTGAGTGGGGATTGCTGGCGGTTTGAGATTTCTGCTGATCGTTTTTTGCGAAATATGGTGCGTGCCATTGTCGGTACATTGCTTGATGTAGGACGTGGAAAAATTACGGAAGAGGATTTTATTGAAATTATAAAATGCAAGAATCGTTGTTCTGCTGGTGAGTCTGTACCAGGAAATGCATTATCATTGGTACACATAGATTATCCCGATTCTTTATTTGAAGTTTAGCTGTCTACAGCCGCTAATTAGAAAGCAAGTCATCATTAAAAATTAAGTATTATATAAATCTATTATCATGAAAATAAAATTATTGCTACTTATTTTAGTTCTATTGAGTGGATTTAAGGCTTCTCAGGCTGTGGCCAAAGAACGGGTTTATAAATTGGCTGATTATGGTATCGTACCGTCTTCAAGTGATAAATATTTTTGTTCCCGGTTTGATAGTGTCTTGAATATTATAAAGTCGGAAGCATGTAAGGGAGAAAATATCATCATAAAGTTTCAACGTGGCCGTTATCACTTGTATAGTTCTGACGCAAAGGCGTATGAACTATATATATCCAATCATGATCAGGATCAGCCCAAGCGTGTGGGCTTTTTCATGGATAGATTGCAGAATATTACGTTTGATGGCAATGATTCAGAATTTATTTGTCATGGTCGTATGATACCGTTTGTTCTTTCCAATTCGGAAAATTGCCGGTTACGTCGTTTTTCCGTTGATTTTGAGCAGCCTCAGATTTCTCAAATGGAAGTACTTCGTAACGATGGAGAAGCTGGATTGACCTTTCAATTAGCACCGTGGGTTAATTATCGCCAGAAGGAAGATGGCCGTTTGGCTGTTTATAGTGATGACTGGGAGGCCGTTCCGGTTGGAGGAATAGCTTTTGAGAAAAAAACGCGCCATATCGTCCATAATACAGGTGATGTAGGTGTTAACACGAAGGGGCTGCAGGAAATTTCTCCGCGTATTTTTAACGCTCCTAATTGGCGTGATACCCGTTTGGTTCCCGGTACGATTGTGGCTATGCGTACATGGAAGAGACCTTGTCCGGGAATAGTTTTAGACGAGAATACCAACACCGTTTTGCAGGATATTCGTATACATTATGCAGAAGGTATGGGACTCATAGCCCAGCGTTGTACCAATATTACACTTGACGGTTTTTCGGTTTGCTTGCGTGGTCGTAAAGATATGCGTTATTTTACCACACAGGCGGATGCTACACATTTTTCCCAGTGTCGTGGAAAAATTATTTCAAGAGGTGGACTTTATGAAAATATGATGGATGATGCCATTAATATTCATGGAGTTTATTTGAAGGTACGTGAGCGAATCAATGACCATACTTTGCGTTGTAGCTATGAGCATAATCAGGCGTGGGGATTTGCATGGGGTAATGTCGGAGATACCGTATGCTTTGTGCGGTCTATCAATATGGATACAGTAGGAACAACCAATGTCATTACAGATATTCGTCCGTATGATAAGCCGGTGGTTAAAGGATGCCGTGAGTTTATAATTCAGTTGGCAAAAGCCTTGCCGGCCGAAATTTCTGCAGAAAACGGCTATGGCATAGAAAATATGACTTGGACTCCTGAAGTTGTATTTATCCATAATATTGTGCGTAATAATCGTGCCCGTGGTGCTTTGTTCAGTAGTCCCCGACGCACTGTTTGTGAGGATAACATTTTTGATCACACTTCGGGAACGGCTATTTTACTTTGTGGTGATTGTAACGGATGGTACGAAAGTGGTGCTGTCAGAGATTTGGTTATCCGTCGTAATAAGTTTATCAATGCTCTTACGAGTATGTATCAATTTACTAATGCAGTCATTTCCATTTATCCTGAAATCCCACAATTGGCTGCCCAGCGTGACTATTTTCATGGGGGGCGGAAAAATGCTATATTGATAGAGAAAAACCGTTTTTATACCTTTGACTCTCCTTTATTATATGCCAAGTCGGTGAACGGACTCGTTTTCAAGAATAATAAAGTCAGGAAAAACAGTGATTATCCTGCACTTATGCCTGATGCTAATCCCGTTGTCGTTGAACGGTGCCTCAATGTGTATACACCAGGATATCCGGTCTTTGATGGGAACGTTATTACCACTAAAGAATAGTAAGGCAATCTGCCTGTTTAAATTTAGATGGAAGCGTAACTAATTGCCTGATCAGACATTGGTTACGCTCTTGTTTTTATGACATGAAATCTTTCAATACTCATTATGATTAAGAATATAAATAACGTAATTATATACTATTTACATTCTGAAAAATGCCATTGGATATTTCATCCGTCAACAATGAGAAAACGGCCTCTCTGAGATGTTAAAATAAGATGCCGGCATTTTAACATTTCTTGCTTTTGCCTTTTTTTATCATTATATTTGCAATACGGAGCGGACAATTTATGTGAATTGTCCGCTTTTATGTTATCTCCTAAGTGCTTTTTCTGGAAATAAACGGTAGGATTCAAAGAAAAAAGTCCGTATTGCCGTAAAAATTCCAAGTATTACTTTTAAAATTCCGTATCGGCTTTTTATTTTTTCACTTATTCAAGTTACCAAAGAAAGGTGGTTTGTGAATGAAAAACGGCATCGGATTGTATCTTAATGTTAAAAATGTTAATATTGAAGAGAGAGTGTCGGGTTTCCATGAACTGTGTGTATAGTTCTTCCTCTCTCTGTTTTCAGTACTATCTGAATTATATTTTCACACACTATTTGGTTCCCTTTTTTATGATATTATGGGGCGCAATGGGTATAAATTTCTATAATGATTATCTGTTAAGAATAAACTTCAGGCTGACACCGAAATCTTGCGTGGTAGTGGGGTAAGATGATGATGTGAGTAACGGCTGATTCATCTGCCGGTCATAATAAGCCGTTAATGTAAGGAATTTGCTGAGGGCATATTCAGCCGAGAAGGAAATTTGCAACGCCTTATTTCCACTGGTAGCTTGTGAGAGGGAGGTGATGATATCGCGGTTAAGAGCACTTTGATTACGGAGGGAGAAATCAAGGCGTAGATTCAGATCGTTGGAAAATCCCCTGTTGGTCTGGACATTTTGGCGTTCAGTCTCTTGGTCTGACTTTTTGCCGCGTTTGGGGGACCGGACGGTTCGCTTAGGGGCAAAGAGATCAAGCCCCATAACCTTATAACCCATACCTATGACCAAATCGTTGGAACGGGTCTCTGTGATTTGCTGCGATGTCATGCTGAGAGTCAGTACACGGGTTTTGCGGTATTCCACTTTCGCTGTCAGATTATTAAGAAATGTCATGTCTACTCCGATAAGAGGTGAGAAACTTTCGTTGATGCTTACGGTGGAAATATCATACATGCAACTGGGAACAGGGTTGCCGGTTGTGACATCCTGCACAAAACCGAAGCCGTTCATATATTCCTGATAAGACGTGAATGTATTATAGGCACCAACGGAATAGATACTTTTGTACCCGTGGTTGATATTGAAATTCTTGAAAACTTTCTTTATTTTAGGGAATTTTGACAGACCGCTATAGGTAACCGTCCAGTTTGGCAACAATTTGGTCAATGCCGGAAATATGTTAAGCGATGAATTGCCGGAAGCATAAGCGTTGAGGAAAGCTGGAATCATTACTTCCGAAGAATATTTATCGACCGTTCCGTTTGTGGGATTGAAAGGTTTGCCGGCAAAATCGGTTCCATCCGGATAAGAGGCATTAGTGTATATATTTTCAATACGTTGACGATAGCTTTCAAGAGAATTGACGAACTTCTCGAAAGTTTTACTTTTATAGCCGTTGTCTGCCGAACCTCCTTTTTCGAAAGCTGAGCCTAAGGAAATGGTTGTCATCATAAAACTTCCCGTCTGCGTAACAGGCATTCCCTCAAACATATATTGTATACTGCGGGCTTTGTTTACACTGCGGCTGGCATTAAGTTCTATTTTCAAATCTCGCAAAGGTTCCAGCGAGGCGCGTATTTGCAAATCTTCAGCCATATTGGTAGTAGCCGGTGTAATTACACTGTCATTCTGAAGCAACCATCCCTTTTCTGCGGCATGACGAAGATAACTTTCGCCTGTAAAGCCAAAGGCAAAATCTAGACCGGGTTGTAGTCCGCCACCACTGTGCTGGCCGAAATAGTCTCCAATACGAGGCGTGAAACCGGGTATTGTCATGTTGTATTTATTGGTGTACGACACACTGACATTGCGAACCAGCATGAGTCCTCTTGCGGTATATTCAAGGGTTTTGTACCAAATTTGGTCTTCTTTATTACGTCGTGGTATGACTGTGAGTTTTACACGTGCAGTATCACGATTTAAAACAGTTATTCGGTTGGCATCAACAACCTTATAGCGTAGCGCATAACGGGTACCATCTGGTTTAATGGCTATAACACGAATCTTTTTATTCTTTTGATTATGCTGTACTGTTACGGTTGTGTCAGATTTGAGCTGTATTTCTTTTATGAAATTTTTAGGCTTTTCCGTTTTGCTGCTTGATGATGAAGAGGCAAATTTACGGTTTACTTTTTTCAGGAATTTGACATGGTTATAGAGCGTTTCCATGCGCAGACGGACATTTCCGGACATGGTACGTGAGTTGGCTATAGTGTTCCCCATTGAAGTACCGTCATCTAAATCGGCGCCACGCTCCCAATTATAGGTAGAGGCATATTTAATATCAGATGTCAGCCAGTCAAATACCGGAAATTTATTGAGAGGCAGTTGCCAGGAAGCATCGAAATTTTGCTGATAACTCAGAGGAGTACCCATGTTTCGGATACTAGTCCACACTGAATCCTTCCAGGCGGTGTAGCGGTCAGGATAGAGTTCTTTATTTACGGCTGTATATGGCTGTTCTATTTCGGCATTTGTGCCTGAGGAAAATGACATGTGAAGAGTTTTTGTAAAATCCCATCGCAGATTAAAGCTACGATTCCACCGGAAATCACTCGACCATGTCAAGGGCAGGCCAGACTTATCCGAATTTTCCAAGTCACGTTCCTGAAGTTCATAATAATTCCGTATGATATCGGAATTGAATGACACATTTTGCGGTAAAAAATTGAAATTAAATTCTTTGAAGAATTTCAACCATTTGTTTTTGCTCTTCAATCCCCTGAAAGGCTCATAAGCCTTCAGGTTAGGCGAATAATTATAGTTCATATTCCATTTCCAGTCCTGATCCTTTTCCCAAGCCATTGTTTCTCCTGTTGTATGACGGCTACTGGCGGCATAGCTGAAAGAAAAATTAGCAGGATCGTAAGGCATTGGATGGCGCTTTGTAACAATATCAAAACGTACTCCAGACATACTGAAATTCTTGTTAATGACCATTTTATGGGCAATATTCCGTAGGGAATCTTTTTGACTTTCTGTGGCTAATGCCTCAAGAGCTTCTTTCATCTCCATGTCTGTATCAAGAGGATTGTAGCGGGGCACAGTTTTCTCTTTACTATAAGAATAGTATACAGGAGCTTTGAGCTTAACTTTTTCAGGTAAGAAACGACCGGCTTCTACGTTTGTAGTCACACTGTACTGATACAGACTATTGTCGCGTCGTTGGCTGATACTTTCTTCAAGTCCACCAAAACCATCAGTTTCAATGTGTCCGCTTAAATTAACAGAGGCAAAATCGGAAAGTTGTATATTTAACGTACTTTGAGCAGCCCAGCCTCCTTTGTTGGAAAAATTTTGCAGACGCAATTCGTTAGCCCACACTTCGACATTTTTCACTGAACGGGAATTATTACGTACACCGATCATGATAGTGTGTACTTCACCCAATGAAGGATTGCCCATCACGCTGATTTTGTTGTTAGGCTTTTCCTTATCATATTCACTGTATAATTGCGAATAACTGGCAGAACCTTGGGATTTCTGTTTGTTACGATTTTTCTTGGCAATGGTGAATAGTGACAGATCTATGTCAAGCATGTTCTCTTCCGGCCAAACAGCTCTTTGCCCTGAAGGTCCGTTAGAATAATTACCTTCAGGAGTAATTTTAAGAGGTATTTCGTATTCGTAAAAATTATTCTTATAGTCGGACCCCAATCTGACAAACAAGCTGGTCTGACCGTCTTCCAATGTATTTTCGTCAGGTAAGCGATTAGCATGCACGAACATTTGTATATGCTTGTAGCGACGCAAGTCTAGGGATGTGTTCTTGTAAACTGCGCGTGCATCACCTGAAGCCAGATTTTTTACAGTTATGGCAAGAGCCTGTTCATTATTCTGCAAAATTTGTTCTTGTCCCGGATCAATCACGCGACTGATTCCCGGAGGCAATACATAGTTAACAGGAGTTTTTTCATTATTTTCTTCAAAGTTTACGGCTGAGACGCTCATCTGTCCGCTTACATCAGGAGCTTTCCCGCTATAAAGAGCTTGTTCGTAACCTCTCCATTCTCCATGAACGAGATTGAAAGTGCCTAGGCGCAATACTACAGGCTTTGCAAAATCGGTCATGAAAACACGCATGAAACGAATGCTTGAAAAATCATTGATGTTACCTTCTCTTTTTTCATATTGATCGATTGGAATACGAAAAAGGTACCATGTAACCTCTTGAGAGTTGCCATCACGTGTTGTCACACTGGTTTCTCTTTTGTCTACAATGAAATTTTGTCCGACATTCATGGATTCTGGGGAAATATGCACACGGTATTGGTAATATTTCTCATATTCATTAAGCGTGTAATCCTGGTTAATGTCTTCAACATCAGGAGTTGTTTTATAGGCTGTACTATACTTCTCCGGTGAATTTTCTGAATCAACAGAGTTCCCATTAGGATTATTTATGCGTTTATATCTTTCAAGAATAGATGTTTGAGCATTGTCAAAATCTGTGCCTCGGAAATAATGATATTTGTCTGCTGAGGGAGCTGCAACAATAGAGTCATATACTTCCGGACGTACAATGCCTTGTATCTGGTTCAAGAATTGTCGATAAGCCGGATAATTGCGTTCCTGTTCAGAACTAAGTCCATTATATCCAACGTCTTGTTTTTGCCTTGACCCGCTTGACGTGTTGAAAGCATAGGTAATGCTATTTTGTGTCGGTACACGTCCCCATACCGTTTCCATATATTGTGTCGGGTCATCATCTATAGGCAGACCGCTTTCATAGAACTTCTTTCCGTCCTTTAAAATATCTTCACTGATTTCACCAAGGTTGAAATACAAATTACCGGAGATAAAAGAACTGCCGTTCTGGCGTGCCTTAATATAGGGGTCCATCATCCAAAATTCAATATATTCAATATTGGCAGTTTCGAAGTCGGACGTTTCAAGTTTACGCATCATACCTCCCCAACGTTTTTCCGGATTGGCGAGATGCCCATTATAATCCAGATTCGGGTCAAGGTTATATGGTCCACGTTCGTTAGGATAATAAGCCAGATTTAACACATTCAGTGTCGAGGACTCTTTAAAATTAATTTGTTTGTTTGGGAAAAGTTCATTTTTATATACTTCACGTACATCAGGATCTGAAAGTTGCTTTAAGTCTCCTTTAATATGTCCTGGGGTGATAGATGATGAGCGGCGTGTGAAGAGCGGATCAATGTAATACCATGCCAATAAGGCACGGTTATATCCGTAACGTACATCATTGGATAGTTTTGATTCGGGGAAAGACGAAGGGACAGAACTTAAAGTCCATTCCATTGGATTGGAAATGTCTATTTCGTTTTTTGCATTCTCAAAATCATCAATATAAGAAGCGTTTCCCTGCGCTCCTTTATTTCGGCCTGCAATGAGTTGGGCAAAGTCTGCTGTAAAGTTGATACTTGAGGGTTGGGTACAATTCAGAAACGGCAATTTGTCAAGCATATTGGTGAGCCATTGGCTTTGTTTCTTCCATGAAACATTAAGTCCCCAAATTGTGTTGTTCAGCGGTTCACTGCCCATTGCAACTTTGGTGGTTAAAGGTTTTTCGCCCAAATGCATGAGTGTACCTCCCACTTGGAAAGTTTTGGAAAAGTCATATTGCCAATTAAAACCAATCATCGTCTTTCTCTGCATACCATAATTGGTGTCGCTTTCAAGACTGACGTTTATATTGGTGCCGGCATCAAGCAAACTTTGATTAAGAATTGTAACAACACCTGAGTTGTAATCTACCCGATAGTCTGTTCCTTCCATGAGTGTCATGCCTCCGGCTGTAACCACGACAGACCCTCTAGGGATATTCATGGCACCAAGCATGATTTCATTATTCTTGGTAGCTTTATATTGACCTGTGATGAGATATTTGTTTTTCTCTGCAATTTGGCGGGCTATGGTTCGGGTAGAATCATAAAGTTCCTGAAACACATATTTATCAGCTATAGCATCATTACCGATAATCTCACGAAGATGTTGTCCGAATGGTTCTACTACAGGGAAATAGATACGACCGTTTGAAGCATCAATGGTATATCCCTCCACGTAATCAAAATAACCGTTAGGATTACGTTTATTATTATTATCCAGTCTGTCTAACCCTACAAGAGAAAGGATTTTCCGTTCTTTCAATCCAGGTTCTGGAATGTAGGAAAGAAAGACACCGGTTGTATCACTAAGATACTTAATGTCCAACCGGAATTTGTCCTTTTGAACAGATGTGGCTCCTAGTGAATAGACATTTTTCATCATTAAGTCCCAGTTACCCATTTGTGGAGTGTTGGCTGTATTTTTAAGAGACTTCACAAATAAGGCTGCTTTATTGTCTTTTACGTCAGTAGAAAATTCTCCTACTTGATAACGTTGTCCGCGATAAGTATATTCAAAAGCTATGGCCAGTACCTGATCGGTCTGCAACGTTGATTTTAGCGATATATAACCTAGTGAGGTATTGAGAATATATTCAGAACTATTCAACAACCGGGCTGTTTCTAGTTTTTCATAATCTGTTCCCCCTATCAATCCGGCAGCGTCAAGCGTCGGATTGGTAGATGAAATATCACGGGCAGCAACCAGTGTTGAAGTCAGTGTGGCGTATAAATTATTGGAAGCATTGGAAGGGTTTATGTTGGCTCCCGGCACCCACATAGGATTACTGATATGGTCATGCTCTCCTAAATCTGTAAAAGCTACAATATTGCGAGTATTGGAAGTAACACCGGTCTTGTTCGTTACCCATATTTCCACTCGATTTATAGTAATGCCCGATACTATATTGGGCAATTGTGCCATGTTGGCATCGTAATGGGTACGAAAATATTGTGAAAGAAAGAAATGGCGATTTTCATCGTAATTGTCAGCAGAGAATTCAAAATCAGTAAGCTGAACACCACCTTTAGAACTGACACTTTGACTACTCGATTTTTTTTGAGATATAACAGTCTGCATCTTGAGTCTGCCAAATTGCAAGTCTGTGCGTATACCGAAAAGTGAAGAAGCACCACGTATGAGTGGAGAATTAGAAGGGAGTGATACATTACCAGCTTCTATGAGTTTGATGATTTCGTCCTCTTTTCCTTCATAGCGTAATTTAAGATTTTGAGTGTCAAAATTAAAAGTGGCTTCCGAATTGTAGTTGAAATCCAGATTGACCTTATCGCCTACTTTTCCGTTCACACTGAGGTTTATTTTTTCATCAAAGTCAAAACCAAACACCTTGCGGTTACGTTCTGCCAGTGAAGGATTGTCTACAAATCGGGTGTTGGCTCCTATTTTGAGTTCTGCCGATCCTTGTGTCTTTATACGCACACCACCAGGACCGAATATCTTATTGGCCGGTCCCAGATCAAATTTCATGTCAGTAAAATCGAATTTCTCTTTGCCTTTTTCTTGAAATTCTTTTCTATTCCGGTCACGATAATAGGCGCGCATCGACCGTTCGTTTACCCACTTCTGGTATTCTTCAGTCGACATATAAAAAGGAGCTTCCAAAAAATCATCGCCCAGTTTAGTACCAAAGCGGTAAGTACCGGTTTGTTCGTCATAAAAAACATCGGTTTTGAGATTTTCCGGATCTTTCAAATCAGCACTTCCTTTTTGATCATCATTAATGGTACGTGCTGTCGTTGATTTAACTTTATAGCGTGGCTGAATGGTATCGGTCTTGATATCGCTTTTTCCCGTTTCAGGGTCGGTTGTTTCGCTGAAGGCTATATTTGTTGACGGCCACAAAACGGAACCAAACGTCAGAGAATGTGTTGCTATTGACATGAAAAGAGTCAGTAGCAAAGCAACTGGCCATATTTTTTTGTTGAAGAAATGCAAAGAAAAAGAAGTTTTACAAAGTCTATAATATTCTTGAAGTCTTTTCTCTTTTTTATATTATAACATCTTTAAAGCCTGTTTGATAATGGCCTCTACCGGTAGTGAAGAGGAAGATTTTACTATTTGTAGTACAATCTTTTGTGATGGTGCGGGAGGAAAACCGAGCATTGTTAGTGCGGCTACAGCTTCTTCAACAACCTCACGTGCCACCATTCCCGAAACATCATTTTCCGTAGAATGGCTGGTATCCATTCCTGTGTCGAGGGGTATTTTGTCTTTCAGGTCTACAATGATGCGCTGTGCCGCTTTAGGGCCAATGCCTTTTACGCTTTTGAGCAAGCGTACGTTTTCTTCTCGAATAATATTAGCTAGCTCCATAGGCGTGAAGGCCGAAAGAAACATGCGAGCTGTCTGCCCTCCAATGCCTGAAACGCTGATAAGCAAATTGAATAATTCTCTTTCAGTCTTGGTTGAAAAACCGTAAAGTAAATGAGTGTCTTCACGGATAACTTCATGAGTATATAATCTTATCTCTTTTTTACCTTGGATGGCTGAATAAGTGTTTAATGAAATGATAAGTTGGTAACCAACGCCACAAGCTTCTATTGTTGCAAATGTCGGCGTTAAATCATCCAACGTTCCTTGTATATATTCTATCATGATAAGGCTGTTTCTTTTATGTGCAAATACACAAAATTTGTTTAACTTGTAAAATAACGGCAAAATTACATTTTTATTGCACATGTTCAAAGTATTTACAAACTTATGAACTTCTTTTTACCATGCTGGCAAGAGGCAGAAATACACTTTTTATACCTTTAGCATATTTGATTTTGTTAGAGTTTAATGTGAGAAATATACTTTGCAATTATAGGAAGAGGAATATTAAATTTTTCATACGAATATGGAATATTCTGAAACCGTATTTTTTCTATTCATCTCTTAAGGTGAAAAAATAATATTTATAATCACCACTTCCAACAGTGTCATTATGGATGATATGGGAAACCTGAGATATATCCTGTATCATTCCGTCTGGATAAAGCATACCGATGCCTTCGGCTGTAGAAGAATACATTTCTTTGGCTACTTTTTTTGTACCATAAAAATAGCTTGCTTCGTCAAATGTTATCCCTAATCGATTGACAATACGCTGACGAGTTTTTTCTATATGCTCTTCACTAATGGCTTCATTATGAATTTCAACTTTGAAAAGATGGCGGTTGGTAAATCCATGTGCCAGCAACGATAATATTTTATCAGAAGATGTTTGCCAAACCTTGATGGCACATAGTAAATCGCTGTCATCGAGCTTTGTGTAATGGCCTAGTGCTTCTGATGATGCTATGAAATCATTAGGCTTAATATCTTTATAAAGAAAGAACCGTAAGGCAGGGGAACAGAATAGCTCTGTTCCCTGACGGGCCAGCCATTTGGCGCGGCTCAGCAAAGAGCGTAGCAATACTTCGGCTGCTACGGCAGTCTTATGAAGATATACTTGCCAATACATCAAACGGCGGGCCATCAGATAATTCTCTATTGAAAAAATGCCTTTGGCACTTACAACCAGATGTCCGTCTGAAAGTTCCAGCATTTTAATAATGCGTGAGGCACCAATATTACCTTCTCTCACACCTGTGTAGAAACTGTCTCGACAAAGGTAGTCCAACCTGTCCATATCCAACTGACTGCAAATTAGCTCATGTAAAAAGGGTTTGGAGTATTGTTTCTTGAAAATTTTAATGGCTAATGACAATTGTCCGTGTAAGTCGTCATTGATATTTTCCATCATTAGCAATGACAACTCTTCGTGTGTCATGCCTTTAATGAATGTATTTTCCAAAACATGCGAGAAAGGGCCATGCCCAAGGTCATGCATAAGGATTGCAGCTTCTGCTGCTTCTATTTCTGAATCAAAAATGAAATATCCTTTTTCTCCTAAGGTACGGAAAGTTTCTTGCATCAAGTGAAGTGCTCCAATGGAATGTTGCTTTCTTGTGTGCTGGGCACTAGGGTATACCATGGAGGCTATTCCCAACTGCCGTATACGGTCAAGTCGTTGGAAATAAGGATGTGCTATGATATCACAGAGTAATCCGCGAGGAATGCTTACAAACCCATATACAGGATCGTTAATGATGAGATTTGTCATAAGTCGTGGTCTTATTTAAATACCCAATCGCAAAATTAGCAAATTTTCAAAATAAATATGTAATTTTGCGACATCAAATATAATAGACACAGTTATGCTGACTATCAAACAAATTACAGAGGACAAAGACGCGGTAATACGTGGTTTGGAAAAGAAAAAATTTAAAGGAGCACGTGAGGCTATAGATCAGGTGCTGACTACAGACAATAAGCGAAAGACTGCACAAGCAGAACTTGACAGTTTGCTGGCAGAGATAAAGACACTTTCAAAAGATATCGGCGCTTTTATGAAAAACGGTGAGAAAGTCAAAGCCGAAGAAGCAAAAGATAAAGTGTCTGAAATAAAGGTCCGCACTAAAGAACTAGAGGAAGTCATGAAAAATGCTCTGGATGAACGGACCCAGTTGCTTTATGCGATTCCTAATATTCCTTATGATCTTGTGCCGGAAGGACAAGGCGCTGAAGATAATGTTGTTGTAAAAACAGGAGGACACGATACTGTTTTGCCACAAAATGCCTTGCCTCATTGGGAATTGGCAAAGAAGTATAATCTTATAGATTTTGATTTGGGAGTTAAAATCACTGGTGCCGGTTTTCCGGTTTATATCGGTCAGGGAGCTCGGCTGCAACGTGCGCTGATTAATTTCTTTCTCGATGAAGCTCGTGCCGCAGGTTATACGGAAATCATGCCTCCGACAGTGGTTAATGCCGCTTCAGGATATGGTACAGGACAACTGCCCGATAAGGAAGGGCAGATGTATCACTGTCAGGAAGACGACTTATATTTGATTCCTACCGCTGAGGTGCCCGTCACTAACATTTATCGCGATGTTATTCTTGAGGAAAAAGAACTACCTGTAAAAAATTGTGCCTATACCCAATGTTTCCGTCGTGAAGCTGGAAGCTACGGAAAGGATGTGCGAGGTTTGAACCGTTTGCACGAGTTCTCTAAAATAGAAATTGTACGTATAGATACACCGGAGCATTCAGCACAATCACATCAGGAGATGTTGGATCATGTGGAAGGCCTTTTGCAGAAATTGGAATTACCATACCGCATACTTCGTCTTTGTGGAGGTGATATGAGCTTTACTGCTGCTATTTGCTATGACTTTGAGGTGTATAGCGAGGCACAGCAGCGCTGGTTGGAAGTCAGTTCCGTTTCTAATTTCGACAGTTATCAGGCTAACCGCTTGCAGTGTCGCTACAGAGGTGCAGACAAGAAAATTCAACTTTGCCATACCCTCAATGGATCGGCTTTGGCTTTGCCCCGCATTTTGGCTGCATTACTTGAGGATTTTCAGACTCCGGAAGGAATACGCATTCCCAAGGCTTTACAGCCTTATATGGGATGTGATATGATTAAATGATTTGTCCAATATCCACTTTAATAAACACCCCGCGCCAGATATTATTTAAAGGTAATACTGCGCGGGGATTATTGATAGAGAAAACATGGAGGAAATTTAACATTTTTAGTGAGCTACTGATAATTCAAAGCCATCAGCTTGTTTTTCTAAATGTAGATGTCGGTTGATACAAGTTGGAAATTCCTCAGCGTAATGACTCACCATTATCAAAGTTTTGGAGGTGTCCTTCATGTATTGATCAATTATATCTTTGGCCAGTTTCCGATAGTAGTCATCCAATCCATGAAAAGGTTCGTCAAGAATTAGTAACTGCGGATTTTTTACGAAAGCACGTACCAATAATATTAATCGTTGTTCTCCTGAAGATAGCGTAAGATAGTTTCGTTCAGACAAATCTTCAATACCGAAAACTTTCAGCCAACCATTGCATTTTTCTCTTTCTTGAGGTGTACTTTGTTTGTAAAGTCCGATAGTATCACGCAAACCGCTGCAAACAATATCTATAGCAGGCAGGCTTTTCTTATAAGCGGTGAATATTTCGGGAGATACATAACCGATATGTTTTTTAATATCCCAAATACTCTCACCTTGGCCGCGCCGTTTGCCAAATAAGGTGATGTTGCAGGCATAGGCCATAGGGTTGTCGGCGCAAATCAAGGAAAGAAGTGTGGATTTTCCCGCACCGTTCTGTCCGGTCAAGGCCCAATGCTCCCCACGTTTTACTTGCCAGTTAAAGTCTTTCAATATAGTTCTTTTGCCATAGCGAATATTGATGTCTTGAAAGTCAATAATAGTTTCGGAAGAATAGTTAGGGGACGTCTCGGATGCAGGCAATGTGAAAGATGCAATGAGGACGGAAACTTCATTTTCTCTTTTGGCCAAGAAATTTTTTCTTGGCAGCTTTTCGCAGACCTTCTTATTTTTTATTGTAAGGACCTGACGGATAAAAGGGGCTATATCTTCGCAGCGGCTGACTACAACTATAATTGTCAATCGCTTGGAAAGATTGGATAATATATTCGTCAGATTCTCGCGTGCTGTGACATCCAATCCAATATAGGGATTGTCAATAATCAGCAGTTGCGGATTTCCTAGAAGTGTTTTAGCTAGTTGCAAGCGGCGCAGTTCCCCGCTTGATAATCGGTTAATAGGTTTATATAAATGTTCCAATAATCCGGTTTGTGCCAATATCTCATTATCTGCCATATCCGCAAATTTGATATTGGGGTTACTTAAAGACATCAGCACATCTCTAACAGTAGGGAATATGGCTTCATCCGCCTGATTCCATCGCTGTTGATAATATGACGGTTCTTGATTACCGTATACATCGCGGAAGGTTATATAGCGGATGTTTTCTTTATTACAATGAGACATACATTTAGAGAAATTGTATGTCAAACTTTCGCCAAGTAGTGGATGAGCTCCCGTAAGTATATCGATGAAAAGAGATTTACCACTTCCATTCTTGCCATAAACAGCCAGATGCTCACCTCGTTCCAATGTGAAATTAACCGGAGTGGACAAGCGATAATTAGGATGACGGGTAATGCCGTTGATTATTTCAATAATTTTTTGCATGATGTATAAGTCTTGGGAGATGGCATACCGCTGACCCTGTTCGTATTTTGTCTCACAAAATCACTCCAAGAATGTGAAGAGGTTGGTTTACCTGATGAATGAAACGGTTTCATATCTTGAAGTACATGACAATAAGCTGCTGCTAAAGCATCGGTAGCATCAAGATAAGGAACCGTAGAGGTTTCTTGTATGTTCAATATCCGTTTCAGTATACCGGCAACCTGTTCCTTACTGGCCTGACCATTTCCAGTAATGGCCATTTTAATTTTAAGGGGGGCATATTCATGGATGGGAATATCACGGCTGATAGCTGCTGCGATGGCTACACCTTGCGCTCGCCCCAATTTGAGCATACTCTGCACATTCTTTCCGAAAAATGGAGCTTCAATAGCTAATTCATCAGGATGAAAAGCATCTATAATACCTATTACACGCTCATAAATACGACCAAGCTTCAGATATACATCCTTGCAACGGTGCAAATCGATAACTCCCATCGATTCCATGGTCACTTTACGTCCGGTCACTTTAATTACACCATATCCCATTATGTTTGTACCGGGGTCAATGCCCAGAATTATCTTTTCAAGGGGAGCGTTGTTTTTTATAGAGATGGAACTAATCACGTCTATTATTTTAAATGAGAACAAAAATACATAATCTTTTATGAAAGTACTAATTTTCTTTCACGAAAGATTATTATTTACAGATTTAATTATACATTTGCATCTACTAAGACATTAATTAATCCGGACATGAAACGTATCTTCACTTCATTATTGTTTATCTTTTGTTTGACTGTTACAAATGTGTTTTCTCAGGCTGTTATAAAGTTTGAGAAATCCACTCACGATTTTGGTACTTTCCCTGAGGAAAAGTCACTTACTACAATCTTTAAATTTACTAATACCGGAGATCAACCATTGGTAATTTCACAGGTTGTTACATCATGTGGCTGTACAGTGGCTGATTATACGAAAACTAAAATAGAGCCAGGAAAAAGCGGTCAGATAAAGGTGACATATATAGGAAAAGGAAAGCCCAAAGGACAGTTCCGTAAGAATATTATAGTTCGCAGCAATGCTTCTAATGCCACTGCACGTATTTGGATTACCGGCAATATGACAATAAAAGACTAACCTATAATCTCAAACTTAAACGCTATGATTAATAACCATCTTGTTGTGATGGCCGGCGGCATAGGAAGTCGTTTTTGGCCCATTAGTAGCCCGGAACTCCCTAAACAGTTTCTTGATATTCTCGGTACAGGAAAAACTCTCATACAAATGACTGTAGAGCGTTTTAAAGGTGTTGTTCCTTCAGAAAATGTATGGGTGGTAACTGCCGCGGAATATAAGGATATCGTTGCAGAGCAACTGCCGGATATTCCAGCCGAAAATATTCTGTTAGAGCCTTGTCGCCGAAATACGGCCCCATGTATTTGTTATGCCTGTTGGAAAATAAAAAAACGCAATCCACGCGCTAATGTTGTGGTGGCTCCAAGCGATCATCTCATTGCTGATATTCCGGCTTTCCGGGAAGCAGTAAAAGATGTTATGGAATTCTCTGCAGAAACAGATGCCATTGTCACATTGGGTATTCGGCCTTCACATGCGGAAACCGGTTATGGTTACATTAAGGCAGACCTTAGCTTTTCCTCCTCACGCAAAAAGAATATATTCCGTGTGGATGCTTTTAAGGAAAAACCAATCAAAGAAGTGGCGGAAGTTTATATAAAGCAACCTAACTATCTTTGGAATTCCGGTATTTTCATTTGGAGTGTCAGCACAATCATTAATGCTTTCCGCGTTTATCAACCTGAAATGTCACGTTTATTTGAACGTCTTTTACCTTATTATGATACGCAGCAGGAGCAAAGTATGATAAATCAGGAGTTCCCTAAATGCGAGAACATATCCGTTGATTATGCCATTTTGGAGAAAGCTGAAGAAATTTTTGTTTATCCGGCCACTTTCGGCTGGAGCGATTTAGGTACATGGGGCTCATTGCGTTTACAGGTGAAGCAGGATCAGTACAACAATGCTGCAATCGGTGATAATGTAGAGCTATATGACACACATAATTCTATTATCCACACCACGCAATTAAAAAAAGTCGTAGTACAAGGGCTTGACGGATATATCGTGGCAGAAAAAGACGGCACACTTCTTATTTGTAAACTTTCAGAAGAACAGCGTATCAAATTATTCCATTAATTTGCGCATCTCAGATCCGTTTCACATTGTCGTCCTTTAAAAAACGGACGGAGAATCATGTTGGCGGCAAGATATTCGGCAGCCTAATGGCAATATTGCCATGGGCTGTCTTTAATATAATCCTTATAAAAGAGTGTAGTGTATATTCAGCACCTTTTATAGAGAGCTTTCATTTATAATTTAGATTTATCCCATGACTTTTGCCAATGTTATCATCAAATGGTACGAACAGAATAAGCGTGACTTGCCTTGGCGTAACACTACCGATCCTTATCACATTTGGATTTCTGAAATAATTCTGCAGCAAACCCAGGTCGCGCAAGGATATGATTATTATTTACGTTTCATAAAGCGTTTTCCTAACGTACATGAATTGGCTTCAGCTGAAGAAACAGAAGTGCTGAGACTATGGCAAGGCTTGGGATATTACAGCCGGGCTCGTAATTTGCATGCGGCTGCCAAACAGATTATCGCAAATGGCGGTATGTTTCCCAATACTTATGAAAGTGTCAGAGCCTTAAAAGGGGTAGGTGACTATACTGCGTCAGCTGTTTGCGCCTTTGCTTATAATCTGCCGTGCGCTGCTGTTGACGGCAACGTATACAGAGTGTTGTCACGTTATCTGAAAATAAATACCCCTATTGATACAACTCAAGGTAAACGTGTTTTTGCAGATCTGGCTCGCGAGATAATGGGAAAGGCATCTCCTTCGGTTTATAATCAGGCTATCATGGATTTTGGAGCATTGATGTGTGTACCACATACGCCTCAGTGTACTCTTTGTCCGTTGGCAGATAGTTGTCTGGCCTTTGCCGACAATTGTGTATCGGATTATCCTATGAAATCCAAACGTGTTACAGTAGTAAACCGTTACTTCACTTATTTCTTTTTAAGATATGGCGATGGCATTTATCTCCACAAGCGTTCAGAAGGGGATATTTGGGCCGGACTTTATGAGCCCTATCTGTTGGAGCACGATCGTGAAATATCTGAGAAAACGCTTTTTAAGGAAATAATCCAAAATATTCCGGATGCAGCAGTGACATTCAGAAGAATAGCCACTAATATCAAGCATGTGCTTACGCATCGACGTTTAAATGTCTGCTGCTACGAAGTACAACTTTCTGTGCCGATAAACGTTGCCGGGTATGAGTATATCTCTTTGGAAGCATTAGAACGTTACCCGGTGTCCAAACTGGTCAGTATGTTGCTGGATAGAATGAATCCGGTTTAGTTTTTTGCTTTTATACGGTTAATATAACAACTGTGTGGTTTAAATATTTCTTACTTCTAGTCTTTGGGAATGATATCTTTGCTGAACAATAGGAGGGAGTTTTGGGGAACGATTGTGAATTGTACTCATGGACATCAGTGCTTCTCCGCTTCGGCCTCTCCCTCACCTGTGTCGGAAAGGCTATCAACGAACATTCTTTAGGCTCCTTGCTCTGGATTTACAAATCAATAACTTACAGGACTCAGTTCTCTCATAATCTCGAACATTAGAGTCCATAAGGACAGGACCGGACCGGCAAGAAAGTGATTTCTATTTTTCATGTTTCCCCAAAAAATATACGAAAAAGAGAAGAAGAACATATCTCTTTTTTACCCATTGCTACTTTAACATATTTAACCTTCTATTACATTTTCAAATGTTAAAATATAGTTTAAATTGTTTCTACAAGAATAAACCGTATTGAATTTTCAACTCCAATATTTACAATTTCAATTGTAATACGGGGATTTTATGAAAGAAATACAGAGAAAAAGCACTTAAATATACCTGAAAAACAATAAAAAAGCGGCGCTTTCAACTGAAAAGCACCGCTTCGCTATACAAATATACTATAGTTTCCAAAGGAAAACAAATTATGTTAAAAACCTGACTATGGTTTTACGAAAAATAAAATACGAAATATCAGCTAGTCATAAGGCGGAGGATTTGTATTCGGCATGAGACGCTTTGGCAAGTATTAAAAAAATATCAATGCCACTAATGTTCTTAAGCTTATATAACAGTACGTATTTATGAATTAACAACTATTCGCCACGAATTATGGGTAATCCTAATTTATATTTGACAGCTAAAAGCCGCATGGCCACAACCACAAGGCCACAGATGATACTGCACATAAGCTGTGGCATTTGCATAATAAAACAAATATAGTAAGCCACACCGCCAATAACACATGCTAAAGCATATATTTCCTTGCGGAATATCAGTGGTTCTTCATTTATGAAAACATCGCGCAATACTCCTCCTCCTGCGCCTGTGATTGTTCCCATGATGATAGCAGCCCAAAAAGGAAAGTGTTCTCCCGAAGGCATAGTTATCATTAGGGTCTTTTCTATGCCTGTGACCGTGAAAAGAGCCAGACCTATGGTGTCGAACAAAAACCATGTATTATTTTGCCGTACTAATAGCTTTCTGAAAATGATGACCCAGGCTAGGGCAAAAGCTGAACAGAGAAGATAAAACGGATTTGTCAGCCAAAATGGAGAAACGCCTAACATGACATCGCGCATTGTTCCACCGCCAATGGCTGTAGTCACACCTACGACATAAGCACCGAATAAATCAAATTTTTTGGCTGAAGCCAAACGGATGCCGGAAATAGCGAAGGCTACAGTGCCGACAAAATCGAAAATCTGTGTG
Source organism: Prevotella sp. MGM2 (assembly GCF_002933955.1). Taxonomy (GTDB): domain Bacteria; phylum Bacteroidota; class Bacteroidia; order Bacteroidales; family Bacteroidaceae; genus Alloprevotella. The sequence goes on along the minus strand of NZ_BEWW01000317.1, from coordinate 4,516 downwards.
AGAGTAATATCAGGTATGGTCATTGAACTTAATTTACAACGTTAATGGGAGTGCCGGTTTGAAAGGATTTGATATTATTTACAATAATCTCCAGAATGCGCTGTCTGGCTTCCGGAGTGGCCCATGCAATATGAGGAGTAATGAATGTATTGGGAGATGAAAGTATGGGATTGTCTTCCTCTGGCGGTTCTTTTGACAATACGTCACAGCAGAAAGCTCCCAGACGGCCTTCTCCTAATGCTTTAGCCACTGCCGTTTCGTCTATCAGTTTGCCGCGAGCTGTATTGATTAGAATCAAGCCCTTTTTAGCTTGATTAAGTAATTGTTCATTCACCATTTTTTTATTGTTCTCCATAAGCGGACAGTGAAGGCTGATAACATCACATTGTGAAAAAGCTTCTTCAAGTGTCACTTTACAGACGTCGGCTGGCAGAGACTGCTGCGTCTTGGATGTAACTGCAAAAAGAAGCATTCCGAATGGCCGCAACAAATTGATCACTTCACGACCTATATTTCCAAATCCGATAACACCCATTTTCTTGTCTTGTAATTCCATCAGGGGATTGTTCCAGCTGCAAAAATCATTCTGTTGGCTCCAAAATCCGGAATGGCAGGCAGCGGTGTAGTGTCCTACTCGGTTGGCAACTTCAAGAAGATGAGCAACAACCATTTGAGCTACTGCTCTTGTCCCATAACCGGCACAGTTGCACACCGGAATGCCGAATTCTCTGGCAGCGGCAACATCTATAACATCAAAACCGGTTGCAGCTACACAAATCAAACGCAATTTAGGCAATTTTTCAAAATGTTCGCGACGTAATACCGTTTTATTGGTAATAATAATATCGGCTTCAATAGAACGGGAAATAATATTTTCTCGTTCAGTGCGCTCGTAAGCGGTGAATTCTCCTAAATCTTTAATACATTTCCAATCCAGATCACCAGGATTGAGCGTGTGAGCGTCTAGAAAAACAATATGCGGCCGTTTCATGTTGTGATTTTATACTTTGAAGAAGAAAAGTAATGTTATACTTGTATTAATTATTTTCGTGCGATATGTCCGGTGCGCCATCCGACTAATCTGTCATAGCGTGCCCCTAATTTCCTATAGTAAAGCAGGACTGTATATTCATTTTCTGTCTGAAAAAAATCTCCTTCTACAGGCTGTGTATTCCCCTTTCCTTGGTGATCGACGGAGAGATATTGATAGGAATAATAGCCTTGCTTGAGTAATACATCTCCTTCATAAACGTTCTTCTGAACATTATACTTCATACGGTAGGGTGGGGTAAATTGATCGTATGTCCAGTTACCATTAATATATATATGCTCTTCTTGGGGAAGGGTTTCTTTGGCCAGATTAAAATGGACCCAAACATAATCAGCTTCATAATCTGCATTGCCTGAGTTATTGGACAATGGCACGAATCTGCCATTTTGGTCTTCATCGTATAGATGATTTTTTCGTGGGACATCAGGCATTAGCGTGGCATGATAATAAGGGGCATAGTAGTGGATCCCGTCTATATGCATTCCCGGATAACGTGTCGATATCAATTCAAATTTGCGATATTCATTTCCGGCGGTAAAAATCAAATCACGACAATTTTGCCACAACAACATGTTACCGGTTTGCCCGGTAGGAGAAGGAGCTGTGACTGCGTTGTCCCATCTGTTATTTTGCAGAACTATCATTTTAATTTCTTTTGAAACATCATACAAGTTTAATGATGATGTTCCAACCTTTACAGATAATTGCTGATGGGCCGCATTGCGGTCAATATCAGTATCAGTTGTTATGGTGGTATTGATATTGGCTAAATCTTCTGTAACATAAAAAAAACTTCGGAACAATGGATTTGGCTCATCTGCCATCTCACTGTCATTCCACACCGTGAGTTCATAATTACCCGACAATAATGGTTTCATTCTGGCATTTGGCAATGAAAAACGATAATGCGTATAAAGCACGGTTGTATTCATGCTCTGCGTATAATCTTCAATGAGTTCTTCGTCAGTGACACTCCAGACATAATCGGAAACAAGCAAATCCTCTGGACTGAAATCTGCATTTAAATGACGAATGCTGTAAGAATAACGATGATAGTCATGGCTTAGTTCATCAAAGGAAACTTCTAACTTATCATTACTGTTCAATCTCAATACTGGTAGCATACCGCTGTCTTTACCTACACACATCCTTATTGTTTTGATTTTCTCATTATATATTTCAGTGCGCTGAGACATGCCTGATAATGCATAAAAGAAAACAAGAAAAAAAATAAAGCGTGTACACATCGATGCTTTTATCTAAATAATATATAATCCGACGCAGTTAAAGTAATAAGCTATTCTCTTTAAGATTCTATAACTTCTATAATATAGTCTATGCAGTCTTTTGGTATACTTAAATTGCTTATTATTAATTTTTTATTTTTATATGTGAAAGTCAATGATTGTCTATTGGGAAGAAGTCTGGCTGCTTTGACTTTCTTGGCAGATAGTGGAATGTTTATTTGAGTTACATTGGAATCGAGAATATGGATAAACAAACGATTATTCTTTCTGGTACATACAATGCTGTCACCGCCAGTTTCTACATTGCCAGCTTGTGTGCTATAAATAGTTTCTCCGTATGTGCGAAGCCATTCTCCCATATCTTTCAATCGCTCTAAAGCAATGGCCGGCAAACTGCCGTCGGGATGTGGACCGATGTTTAAGAGTAAGTTGGCTCCTTTGGAGGAAGTGCGTACAAGAAGTTGAATCAGTGTGGAAACTGATTTGTAATTTTGATCTACAATTTTATATCCCCACATTCCGTTCATCGTCTGACATGTTTCCAAAGGCAGAGGGCTTACAGCCTGCCCTGATAAACCGGCTTTATTCTCTCCGGGTACATCACGTTCAAAAATCTGAATATCCTCACCGTCAACAGGCGTTTTATGGTGGTTGTTGCCGATAAGACAAGCTGGTTGTAACTTGTGGATAAGAGCATATTGTTCTTCCAGTTGCCAATCAAAAGGAATGCTGTCTGAATCGTGGTCCCATACTCCGTCAAACCAAATACAATCAACTTTTCCATAATTGGTTAGTAATTCGATGAGCTGACCATTCATAAAGTTGTAGTAATTTTTCCAATTCGGAGCATTGCCCTTACGGCCAGTTTTTCGTCCGGTCCGCCCTATAGGATAATCTTCACGTGTCCAATCAAGGTGAGAATAATAAAAATGAAGCCCCAAATCATTTTTGTGACAAGCATCAGCCAATTGTTTCACTATATCTTGGCCGTAAGGAGTGTTCATGATGTTATAATCAGACATTTTCGTATCCCACATAGAAAAACCTTCATGATGACGGGTGGTAAAGCAAAGATAGCCGGCTCCTGCATTTTTAATTGCTTTTACCCATTCTTCTGCGTTGAAATTATGGGGATAAAAAGCGTTTGCAGATTTGGCATATTCATTACAATCTATATTGGCATTTGTCATATACCATTCTCCCTGAGCGAACATGCTATAAAGTCCCCAATGAATAAATATGCCAAATCGCTTATCACTGAAATTTTTACGTGCTTGTAAATTTTCAAGTGGCGGTGTATATGGTTGTGCTGATATATTTTGAAATAATGTAGGATAAATCAAAACTATTAGAAAGCAAAGTCGTAAAAGATATTTATTCATTGTGATATTATAGATAATGATGTAAAAAACGTTGCAAATATACACCTTTTTAATTAAGTCTTCCTTGTATATACAATAAAAATCGTACCTTCGCACGATAAAAGAAACAGTTTGCCGGCTTGTCGCGCGTAATGTTATTTATATTACGGGAGGAAAGTCCGGGCAACATAAGGCATCCCGCTTCCTAATGAGAAGTAGTTCGCGAGAGCTAATGAGTGCAGAAGAAAACAACCGCCTCACTTCAGATGTGAGGTAAGGGTGAGAAGGTAGGGTAAGAGCCTACCGGTCGTATGGTGACATACGAGCCGTGCATATCGGGAGTTGAAAGTCTGCGTAAACCGGCGTTTGAGGGTTGCCTGCTCGATTTTTACGTCGGAGGGTAGGACGATACAATCTGGCGGTGACGTCAGATGCGGATAAATGACAAGCAATTGTTTAATTACAATTACAGAACCCGGCTTATAGGCAAACTGCTTCTTTTTTCTCTTTAGAAAATAATTTCCTATTTAAATTTATCAAACTTTGTTTTTTTTGAAACTTATTATGTAATCAGATTATGAATTTGTGCCATAGTATAAATCACAAACAAATAATTAACAGTTCCTAAAAACTAAAAAAGACTTGTATTCAAACAAATAAGATAGGGATGACTTTTCTATTATTTGAATTGTTGGCTGATGAAATTAACAAAACATATTGTTATTCTCCTGTTAATGAAATTGGGGTTTCATTATACAATAAATGCACATCATCATAATGTGCATTTATTGTATAATATTATGTGGGCAAAGATGGATTCGAACCACCGAAGGCGTAAGCCAGCAGATTTACAGTCT
>NZ_BEWW01000316.1 GCF_002933955.1 Prevotella sp. MGM2 | reverse complement strand
AACACTTTTCTCAAAATTCATGCACCGTGTTTTCGGCTTGACCCGTTTTTAACACGTTTGATGTGTACCGCAGCGTTTTCGCTGCTGGCGCAATGACGTACATAGATGGAGAATTGAAACATCGTGAATCCGTCGCGTTGTAACGTTTGCCGGAACTGGACGTAGGCTTTTTTCTCTTTTTTCGTTTCAGTGGGCAGGTCGAAAAATACAAGTATCCACATGATGCGGTATTCGCTGAGGCGTTTCATGAAAAGGGTCTATGATAGTTCGGGATAGACAATTTTACGTAATTCGCCGGCGAAACATTTGTAGAGTGACGCAGTGGTTGTGGCTACTGCTACCATGAGAGGACTGCGTTGGCCGTTTATCTGTACATCGAGTGTGGGGATGCCCAATAAACGGGCTTTGAGTTCACGTGTCAGAGAAGTATAGTCTTCTGCACTATTAATGATATCGACGATGAGTTTGTCTACATAAGGGCGGTATGGCTCCATGATGTCGTCTGCCAGACAGTAGGCGTTGTAACGGTTGTGATGATGTATGCCCCATGTAGGCAAGAGGCCGCTGCACACCAAGGCACGGGCCACTATGGCTCGCAGGATGGCATAGCCGTAGTTGAGCAGATTGTTGGGCGGTTCGCCTTCGCGGCTACGGGTGAAGCCGGGATGTTTGTCGGCAAAGAGACGTTTCCAGTAGAAGGCGGCAGCGCGGCCTTCGAGATTGTCCGGATCTCCGCTTCTCACATCGGCGGCCCATATCTGCATGCAGCGTGTCTCGGCTGTGGTGGATTGGCGGAGAACGGTTGCCTGGTTGTTTATTTTCGTACGGATGGTTTGCTGCCACAACTGTTTGCGTAGGGGGACGGAGGCTTCCAGCTGATGGCGGAAACGCTCGTTTTGTGTGGTGTTGCCGCACAGTGGGAGCATCAGACCTACAGGCATGCTCCGGCTGTTGCAGGTGACAATGGCAACGTTGTTTTCGAGCAATGCTTCGAGCAGTCCTTGCGTGATGGTTATTTGTTGGTGGTCGAGTACTACTACGCCGAGGTCTTCGATGGGTTTTGTCACAACGGATTCCTGACGGATGATGTCGGCTACATTAGGACTTTTTTCTACGGCGGGCAGCTTGATGACTATCTGTGCGTTGCATAGCGACAAGTAGGCGGGATTGCCGAAGTAGAGCGTTTTCTTTATCATGGTCCTCAATAGGTTAGGTGGATATTGAATGGAGATGTGGCAGGATGAGGATGCAGGCTGCGATATGTAGTGGGCTTATTTTTTGAGTTTGTAGCGCCCGAGGCGGTCCGTTTTCAGGAGTATGCAATGTTCCTTGATGCTGAGGCCGTCATCGGATATTTCTATTTTGTTCATTGCATTATATTCTTCTCCCGGAGCTATGATGCCGGCTATATGGTGAGGGATGAAGTAACACCGCTCTTTTGTTGCCGATACCATTTTGTATATTCTGTTGACATCTATGTGTTCTTCTCTTACTTCATCGTTGAGTTCTTCTTTTGTGGGCAGGTATACTAAATCGTTGGGTGAGAGTATGAACTGTAACCGGCGGCCGGCTTCGTCAGTTTCAGGTGCGGGCGGCAGATTTTGTTTGGCCCGTTCAATGGCTTCCTTAAGCGGGATTGTCGCGTAGCTGCGTTTGCCGTCTTCTCGTTGGTAAACGGCAAAGAAGAGATTGGTGTCTTTGTCTGCGACGACAAACTTCATTTTTCTGTTTCCTCTTGTCCCTATAGGAAATTTAAGGCCGAGTTTTTCCGCCACCCTTACCTTTTTGATAGGATGGTGCGGTTTTCCGTCGTTGAGTTCCCTGATGTTCTCGTTGAGGGCCTTCAGTCCGTCGGGTGAGAAGGCTTCCTCACTCTTTCCGGCGTATTTCTCAAGATGCCGGAATAGGATTTTTTGAATGCCCGTGTCGGTGATATCTGCGATATTCTTTTGATTGAAATTTTGGTCGAGCGGTTTGCGTGTGGCCACCTGGCGGGTTGCCTCCTTGTCTTTGGAGAATTGGCGGACTTTTATTTTCTTGAAGTCGTAGTTTTTCCAGATCGGATCGGCGTTTTGGAGGAAGAACTTTTCAATGAGGGTGTCGGAATAGTTAGGCAGTCGCTTCAGTTCGCGTATTTTCTGTCGTAAAGTTTTGTCTACGATTCGTCCGGGCTGCTTGATGGCCTCTTTCAATTTTACTTCGCCGGTTTTTTGCAGGTTCACTTCGCCGTAGACCGTGTCTTTGTGTAGTGATTTTCGGATGGCAAAATGGTCGCCGCGGGTTTGTCGGACAAAAATCTTTTTGCCGGTTTCCGGGTCGTAGCGCTGGTAAAAATTAGTGGATTTGGTGATGACGCGCAGATTCTTCTTGATGCTTACCACGATGTCGCGCAGGGCTTCTTCTGTGTCCTGAGTGAAGGTACTCCATGGTTTCTTGATGAAACGGGACTTGCCGGTGCAGAGATTTTCCCGCAGGCCATAATGTTCTTTTTCGCCGCTGGAGCAGTTGTTCAGGTAGTTGATTATCGGGCGCGATGCGCAGGCAATGACGATGGCATCCATGGCATGGTGCCGATGGTCAATGCGTTTTCGGCTGAAGCCGGCTTGTAGTTCAAGCGGCATGTTGATTTGAAAAACGCGTTTGCCTTTCTTGTTTTCCCATTGGCCGAAACGTTTGCTTTTTACTTTATCGTTCAGCCGTTCGAAGCGGGAGTATATGATGTGGTTCCATACGTCTTGTAATCCCCAGTCTCTTTTGAGCCAGTCGGTTACCTTACCGGTGTATACGATGACGTTCTTCGATGTGCTTTCGGGTTCCAGACGGCCCTTGGCGTCTTTCTCCCGCACAATGTTGGAGAGTATGCCCACTACGAAGCGGGCAATGTAGCGGCTGTCGTTGAGTTGACGCGCCGTGAACTGTGCCGGAATTTCTTCGGACAACAGGTTCTTCTTTTTGCGGGGGTTCCTGCAGAAGTGTTCCTCCACAAGGCAGGTGTATTCATCCGGCGTTAGGATTCTGACTTCGCGGCCTTGGCAGTTGACGGTGCCGCCTCCGTGTTTTTTAATGAATTCGAAGCCCAGCATCTTGTCTTTGAGCTTGTTGATTTCGGCTTCGCAGATTACCTTGTTGTTATAGGAATCATCAAAGTAGCGTGCCCGTGGTATGACATGTTCAACCTCGTAAGCCGTAGTGAAGAGTTTGGCTAAGGGGATGGGGCGTTTCGTGTAGGGTGATACGTATTTTTGGTCGAGCCATAGGCGATACCGGTGGATTTCTGCACGTGTGGGGCGCTTTTGGCTGTCGGTTTGCCGGAATTTGTCGATGATGTTGTTCATCTCTTCGAGTTCGGCGTCATTGTCATGCCGGGCTTTTTCAAACGCTCCTTCCTCATAGATGTGGAGCAGTGTCTGCTGACGGGGCGAATAGGGGCGCACGTCTTTTATCTCCATTTCTGGATTCATGAATTCTGTGAGCAATGCCTTGATGCGCAGGTTTATGGCCTCGTTTTGCAAATTTCTGTCGTGGGCTTTTTTGCGTTCGGCGGCGGTTTGCTTCATGTCGCGTCCTATTTCCACGTGTATTTCGTCAATGCTCCCCATCTCCTGCCATAGGTCGTGAACGATACGCATCGTTTCGAGCGCCACTTGTTCAACAACGGGATTGCGCAGAGAGTGTTGCCGGAACTTGCTGATGTATTCGGCCAGTTCTTCGGGTGTTTCCCATTTTTGTGCGTCTGTCGTCTCAGAATGACGGCCGTAGGCCACATAGGCAGCCAGCCAGGGGGCGAGACCGGAAAATTGCGATATGTTTTGTAGTCCCTCTTCTGCCACTATTTGTCGTACATGGAGAGAGATGGCGGTATCTTCTTCGCCGCTGACAAAGTGTTCTATGCGCCGGTATACATCGGGGGAAATCGCTGTTTCGTGCCAATGGCTGCCGCGGCGCATGAGAGGGAGCAGTTTGCGGATGGCCTTGAGGCTGTAGGCGCCGTAGTCCTTCTTGAAGGGCGGGCACTTTTCAAAAGCTTTTCTGAAAGCTTCAGCGTCCCATCCCCGTTTGCGGGCAAAGGTGGAAAGGGCGCGTTGTAATTCGGCGTAATCGCTTATGGAGTAGAGCAGATGCCAAAGCGCCTCTTCCATTTTATCGTCCGGCACTTCATTGGATAGTCCTGCCTTTTTCAGTCGCGAAATCAGTTGGTAGCGGGTTTCGCCCATGAGGTATGCCTTGTCTTCGACATAATTCCAGCGATAGTCTTCTTCCTTTAGACCCAGTAGTTTCAGCAGGTTCTTTTGATTGATTTCCTTGACGTTCCGTAGATGATTGAAGAGTTTTACGAGCGCCTCTTCGTTCAATATTTCCGTGCTTCTGTCAATGTCGGTGAGTTGATGGCCGTCTTCGTGGCTTTGGCGTTGAACGATTCTCAGGTTGGCAAGGAACTGCCATAGGCGGAATTCCTGATAGGCGGGGTGAGAGCGCGGTATACATTTGATGCCGGTCCGGTGTAGGTTGCCTTGTTCGTCCTGAAAGGTGCGGCTCTCGAGAGGACATTCGGCAATGAGTGACTTTTTGCTTTTGAGTGGACGTTGGTAGAAGAGGATGTCTTTTACGATAAAGTGTGACATAGACCATGCTTCCACGTTCCGGCGGTGTGCCTCGTTGGAGGGGTAAAGGGCTTCGACACACTGTTTGTAGAGAGTGCGGTCGGTTAGTTCGGGATGTGACTTCTCTTGATGTCGGAGAATTTTTTGCAGTTCATCAATGTAGAAGTTTCGGTCGATGGTACGTACAAGTTCGCCGATGATTTTCTGCGAAGGGTCATCAAGCAATGCCTTGAAGATGAATTCGCCTACAGTCAGATTTTCCTTTTTTATGAGATCCTGCGTGCGCGTCTTGATGAGTTGCCAGTCGTCATCCTTGGGCATCCGTGTGGTTACTTTTGGGGAACCGTCCTTTTGGGCATTCAATAGCGTGGTAACAACGATCTCGCGCACGGTGCCCTCCCATTGTGGCCGTTCTTTGGCTGTGACGAGGTGTTCCACGCCGTTTTCAAATGTGACTTTATAGATGTTCTTTCCTTTGCTCGTTTCGCCTGTGCTGCTGATTTCCTTTACTTTAGTCTTAAAGTATTCTACTGTTTTGTTGTTGTCGGTCTCTTCCACTTCATCACGGCTTTGATTGTATCCGCGTTTATGGTTGAAGCTGTGCAGTATCCACGCCAGTTCCTCTCCTGTTATTTTTTCAGTCAGCGCCTTGCGACGCAGATAATAGATTGTCCAGTCATAAGGTACACTCTTAATTTCAGGATGCTTTTGCCGGAATAATTCCAGCATTTCTTTATAGGCAGGTTTAAATAGAAACTGGCATTGGCCTTCTGTTGTGGTTAACCAGGGTATCCGTGGTTCCTGATGATCAGATATCTTACCGTAACCATCGAGTTGGGCCGCGTAGTGTTCAGGCAGAAAGCCTGTCAGTCTGAGCAGACGGTTGAGGCGTTCCCGGCGACTTTTGAAGCGGGTTTTCAGGCGGCGGGCAATTCGTGCCTTAGTGCGTTGACTTGTCTGTGAGATACTGTTCCCTTTATCGAAATTACCGATCATCTCAGCATCCATGGGGATAATACGGCATCCTGTTTTGATAATCCTTCCGGTGGGGATAAGGAATTTATCGTTTGTGGCGGATTTTTCTTTCTCTTCGTGTTGTATCCATGCCCAGCCGATGCTATTGGTGCCTAAATCGAGGCCTATGATGTTTTTCATGTTGTACCTTTGAATGTTATTTTACAAATATACGAAATTAATCGGTAATTAATTTTGCTGTTACGTGGAAAAATGTTTATTTTGCCAGCACTAATTATAAAGCAATTCACAATAAGGATTATTCCGTTGTGAAACACATTGAGTCGGCTCCATACATTTCTTTGTATGGAGTCTGCTTTTTGAAAGGGGTTGTTGTTGCTGAGAATAGAACCGTGTTATCCTATTGAAATGTAGGGGCATTAGTTGTCCGATAAGATATGGAATACCGAGAATCCCCGCCGCGTACAATTCGCGGCGGGGATTCTCGGTATAGTAGCCCTTTTTCAGGGCGATATCAGCCTGATGCTATTTAGTCGTGGAGTTTTGCCTTGATAAATTCGCGGTTGAGGCGGGCGATGTTGGCAATGCTCTCATTCTTGGGGCATACGGCTTCGCAGGCACGGGTATTGGTGCAGTTGCCGAAACCTAGTTCGTCCATCTTGGCTACCATGGCTTTGGCGCGTTTGGCCGCTTCGGGACGTCCTTGAGGCAGGAGGGCAAGCTGGCTCACCTTGGAACTGACGAAAAGCATGGCGGAACCGTTCTTGCAGGCTGCCACACAGGCGCCGCAACCGATGCAGGTGGCGCAGTCCATGGCTTCGTCGGCATCCTGCTTGGGAATGAGGATGGCATTGGCATCCTGAGGCTGACCGGTGCGTACGGTCACATAGCCGCCGGCGGCCTGAATTTTGTCGAAGGCGGAGCGGTCTACCATACAGTCCTTGATGACGGGGAAAGCGGCCGAGCGCCAGGGTTCCACAGTGATGACATCACCATCGTTGAAGCGACGCATGTAGAGCTGGCAGGTCGTGGCGCCGCGCTCGGTCTTGCCGTGTGGCGTTCCGTTGATGTAGAGCGAGCACATGCCACAGATGCCTTCGCGGCAGTCGTGGTCGAACGTGAGCGGCTCTTTACCTTCGTTGATGAGTTCCTCGTTGAGGATGTCGAGCATTTCGAGGAAAGAAGTGTCATCGGGGATGTTGTGCATTTCGCGGGAGTCGAAGTGGCCGGCATCCTTAGGACCGTTCTGCTTCCAGTACTTGATTGTAAAGCTTATATTCTTAGCCATTTTTCTGATGTCTTTTAGTGAGGTTCTACGGATTAGTTCTTGTAGTTGCGGGTTTGTACCTTGATGGCTTCGTAAACGAGCGGTTCCTTGGAGAGGACGGGGGCAGTGTCATCGTTGCCCTGGTATTCCCAGCAACCTACGTAGAAGTAGTTCTCGTCGTCGCGCTTGGCTTCGCCTTCTTCCGTCTGATATTCTTCGCGGAAATGGCCGCCGCACGATTCGTTGCGTGTAAGGGCATCGTTGGCTATGAGTTCGCCCATGAGGATGAAGTCTTCCAAGCGGATGGCCTTTTCAAGCTCTACGTTTACTCCTTCGGTTGTTCCGGGTACGAAGAGGTTGGCGTAGAATTCCTTGCGGAGTTCTTTCATTTTTGCCAGACCTTGCTTCAGGCCTTCGGCAGTACGGCCCATGCCTACATGTTCCCACATGATGTGGCCGAGTTCTTTGTGGAGGGAGTCAACGGAGCGTTTGCCCTTGATGTTGAACAGGCGGTCGATGCGGCTCTTTACTGCGGCTTCGGCGGCTTTGAACTCGGGCAGGTCGGTGGAGAAGCGTGGAACGGTAATCTGGTCGCTCAGATAGTTCTGGATGGTGTAGGGGAGCACGAAGTAACCGTCGGCCAAGCCTTGCATGAGGGCAGAGGCTCCGAGGCGGTTGGCGCCGTGGTCGGAGAAGTTACATTCACCGATGGCGAAGAGACCCTTGACGGAAGTCTGCAATTCGTAGTCCACCCAGATGCCGCCCATGGTGTAGTGTACGGCCGGATAGATCATCATCGGAGTCTCATACGGGCTTTCGTCGGTGATTTCCTCGTACATGTCGAAGAGGTTGCCGTAGCGGGCTTCTATTTCGTCGCGTCCGAAGTCCTTGATGGCTTGTGAGAAATCGAGGAATACAGCCAGTCCGGTGTTGTTTACGCCGTAGCCTTTGTCGCAACGCTCTTTGGCGGCGCGGCTGGCCACGTCGCGCGGCACGAGATTACCGAAAGCGGGATAGCGGCGTTCGAGGTAATAGTCGCGGTCCTCCTCGGGGATGTCGCGGCCTTGTATTTCGCCTTTCTGGAGTTTCTTGGCGTCTTCAAGTTTCTTGGGTACCCAGATGCGGCCGTCGTTGCGGAGCGATTCCGACATGAGGGTGAGTTTCGACTGCTTGTCGCCGTGTACGGGAATACAGGTGGGGTGAATCTGTACGTAGGAAGGGTTGGCGAAATAGGCGCCTTTACGGTAAGCCGCAATGGCTGCCGAGCAGTTGCAGCCCATGGCATTGGTGGAGAGGAAGTAGGTGTTTCCGTATCCGCCGGTGGCCAGTACTACAGCGTGTGCGGCAAAGCGTTCAAGTCCGCCGGTTACGAGGTTGCGGGCTATGATACCGCGTGCACGGCCGTCGATGATAACGACATCGAGCATTTCATAGCGGGTGTAAAGCTCAACTGTTCCGGCGTTGACCTGACACATCAGGGCTGAGTAGGCGCCGAGCAGGAGCTGCTGGCCGGTCTGGCCTTTGGCATAGAAGGTACGGCTCACCTGCGCGCCGCCGAAAGAACGGTTGGCAAGCATGCCGCCGTATTCGCGTGCGAAAGGTACGCCTTGTGCCACGCATTGGTCAATGATGCTGGCGCTTACTTCGGCCAGACGGTAAACGTTGGCTTCGCGTGCACGGTAGTCACCGCCTTTTACGGTGTCGTAGAAGAGGCGGTATACGGAGTCGCCGTCGTTCTGATAGTTCTTGGCAGCGTTGATACCGCCCTGTGCGGCGATGGAGTGCGCGCGGCGGGGGGAATCCTGAATGCAGAAGTTTTTAACCTTGAATCCCATTTCGCCCAGCGAAGCGGCGGCGCTGGCTCCTGCCAGTCCTGTACCTACGACGATGATGTCGAGTTTGCGCTTGTTCTTCGGGTTCACCAGTTTCTGGTGGGCTTTATAGTTGGTCCATTTTTCAGCTACTAGACCTTCGGGTATCTTTGAATCGATGTTAGCCATGATCGGATGTTTGTTAGTGTATGGTTATATGAGGACGGGAGCCGTCGGTGCGGGCCGGGCCGTAGTGCGGTGTGTGCCTCTAGGGCCGCGGAAAGAGTGTCCGCCGGTGCCGACCGTTGGAAAATGGTTATGCTGCGCTGCAGGCACCGCCGCAGAAGGAGAATGCGAGAGCTACGGCTACGAACATGAGCATAACGATGGTTACGTAGGCGGTACCGATGGCTTTCCAGCGGCAGAACCAAACCTTGTTGTTGAGGCCGAGTGTCTGGAAGGCGCTCCAGAAACCGTGTGTCATGTGGAACCAGATGGCAACAAACCAAATGATGTAGAGCACGGTGTAAACGGGTTGCTGGAAGGTGAAGGCTATCAGGCCGGCGCCGTCGTGGGCGGCGTAGTCGCCGGCAACGAAGGCATAGCCGCCATTGGCAAATTCGGCAAACATCATGTTGTACCAGAAATTGTAGAGGTGGAGCAGCAGGCCGATCACGACAATAAGGCCGAGCACGAACATGTTCTGTGACGCCCATTCTACCTTTTCGGGTTTTGAGGTCACGGCGTAGCGGTTGGCGCCGCGTGCCTTGCGGTTCTGCAAGGTGAGGATGATGGCATAAACGAAGTGGAGCACCACGAGAGCTGCCAGACCAACGGTGGCGGCTACGGCATACCAGTTGGCTCCCAAGGCTCCGCAAATGGCGTTGTAGGCATCGGCAGAGAAAAGGGCCACCAAGTTCATGCAAGCATGGAACGTCAGGAACAGAATAAGTGCGATGCCGGTTACCGACATGATCACCTTTCGTCCGATAGATGAATTAGTTAACCACATAGATTTTTGAATTAAGTTGATATTTAATAAATTGTTTTGCGCGTGTGCCGTAGCGCCTGAGAGCAGGCTCAGGCAGTTTACCTTGCAAAAGTAAAACATTTCCGTTTGACTGCAAAAAAAAGGCACAATAAAATAATGAATATTAAACGGGGAATACCAACTTTTCGCAGTGGTTTGTTTGGGTGGAATGGTTTCAGGGGGGCGCGCTTGACGTGAGGATATAGAAATGGCCGCCCCGGCATACTGCGGAGCGCGGTATGCCGGGGCGGCCTGGGCAGGCGTGTGCCTGTTATTTCTTCTGTTGCATGAACTGCATCACGGCGGCTTGGATGTCGCTCGATAGGCCGGCTCCTATTTTGGCGCCTTCGGCTGCCAGTACGGGGGCTTTTTCGCCCATTTTGCGTCCTACGGGTGTTTCATAGAAAGCCACGATGCCCTTTACTTCTTCGTGGGTGAAATGCGAGGCCCATAACTCTATCATTTTCACTTCCACTTTCGGATAGATCTTATCAACGATGAATCGGCTCATTGCCTGTGTTTCTTCTGCGGTCATGCCGAGCTGGGCGCTCATGCCCTCAAAGGTGGCCGACATGGTGGCCGACATGGTTTCCTTGCCTTTGGTGAGTGTGAGTGCCTTGCGGATGTCGGCCTCAAATTCGGGCGATATGGCGGCTTGTGCCTTGAGCATGGCTGTAGACGCTGTGAGCGCAAGAATGAGTGTGAGGATGATTTTTTTCATACGTGTTGTTTTGATTGTTAAGATAATGATGGAATAAGATGATTTCCGATGATGATGGTTTTAATGAGACGGGGCGCATCCTTATAACGTGCGTTGAGGATGCGCCCCGCCGGTGGTGTCGGTATCATTTGACCTGGCTGCCGGGTTTCACTTCACGGTCTACGGTGACGACGCTCAGTGAGCCATCGGCGTTTTCTGCCGATATGATCATGCCCTGGCTCTCTATGCCGCGGAGCTTGCGCGGCGGCAGGTTGGCTATGAAGCAGACTTGTTTGCCTACGAGGTCTTCCGGCGCATAGTGTTTGGCGATGCCCGAAACGATGGTGCGGTTTTCCAGCCCGTCGGCTATTTCGAATTTCAGGAGTTTGTCGGCTTTCGGCACGCGTTCGCAAGCGGTTACGGTGCCCACGCGGATGTCGAGCTTCTCAAAATCTTCGAAGGCTATGTCGGGGCGGACTGGCTGTGCCTTGTAGCTGGCGGCTTCGTTGGCTTTTTTTGTGTCGAGGAGTTTCTGCACTTGTGCTTCCACCAGACTGTCTTCGATCTTCTCGAAGAGCAGTTCCGGCTCGGCCAGCCGGTGTCCGGCAGGCAGCAGGTCGAGGCTGCCAAGGCGGTCCCATTCCACTTTTCCCATGCCCAGCATTCCGCGGAGCTTCTGCGAGGAGAAAGGCAGGAACGGTTCGAAGGCGATAGCCAGATTGCCTACGAGCTGGAGGGCGATGTGCAGGATGGTTTTGACGCGTTCGGGGTCGGTCTTGACGATTTTCCAAGGTTCGGAATCGGCCAGATACTTGTTGCCGATGCGTGCCAGGTTCATGGCCTCCTTTTGCGCGTCGCGGAAGCGGAAGGCTTCGATGAGCCGCTCTACTTCGGCTTTGACGCCCTGAAACTCACCGATTATTTCGCGGTCGGCACCGGTCAGTTCGCCGCAGGCCGGCACCTCTCCGCCGTAGTACTTTTTGGTGAGCTGGAGGGCACGATTCACGAAGTTGCCGTAAACGGCCACCAGTTCATTGTTGTTGCGTGCCTGAAAGTCGCGCCACGTAAAGTTGTTGTCTTTCGTCTCAGGCGCGTTGGCCGTGAGCACGTAGCGCAGTACGTCCTGTTTTCCGGGCAGTTCGCAGAGGTATTCGTCGAGCCACACCGCCCAGTTGCGCGAGGTGGATATCTTGTCGTCTTCGAGATTGAGGAACTCGTTGGAGGGCACGTTGTCGGGCAGCACGTAGTCGCCGTGTGCCTTGAGCATGGCCGGAAACACGATGCAGTGGAACACGATGTTGTCCTTGCCGATGAAGTGGACCAGGCGCGTATCCTTGCTTTTCCACCACTTTTCCCAAGTGTCGGGCAGCAGTTCTTTGGTGTTGGATATGTAGCCGATGGGGGCGTCGAACCATACGTAGAGCACTTTGCCGTCGGCGCCTTCAACGGGTACGGGGATGCCCCAGTCGAGGTCGCGGCTCACGGCGCGCGGCTGCAGTCCCATGTCAAACCACGACTTGCATTGCCCCATCACATTGGAGCGCCATTCCTTGTGGTCTTGCGTGATCCAAGGCTCAAGCCATTGCTGGTGCCTGTCGAGGGGCAGATACCAGTGCTTGGTCTTGCGGAGTACGGGGGCGCCGCCGCTCACGGTGCTCCGCGGATTGATGAGTTCGGTGGGCGAGAGGGCCGTACCGCATTTCTCGCACTGGTCGCCGTAGGCACCCTCCGCATGGCAGTGGGGGCATTCCCCCGTGATGTAACGGTCGGCGAGAAAGGTGCCGGCCTCCTCGTCGTAATATTGCTCGCTCTCTTTCTCAATGAATTCGCCCTTGTCGTAGAGCGTTCGGAAGAAGTCGGAGGCCAGGTGACGGTGGGTGTCGGAGGTGGTGCGGCCGAAAACGTCGAACGAGATGCCGAAGCCTTCGAACGACTCCTTGATGACGCGGTTGTAGCGGTCCACCACTTCCTGAGGGGTGCAGCCTTCCTTGCGCGCGCGGATGGTGACGGGTACGCCGTGTTCGTCGGAACCGCACACGAAGAGCACTTCACGGCCGCGCAGGCGGAGGTAACGCACGTAGATGTCGGCCGGAACGTAAACGCCGGCCAGATGGCCTATGTGGACACCGCCGTTGGCGTATGGCAGGGCTGCCGTAACGAGTGTCCGGTTGAATTTGTTTTCCATATCGTCGGGTGTTTTTTTATTGCATGCTGACGGCGCTGCCCGTTTGCCGCTTTCCGGCGGTCGTTGTGGCAGCGTTCTGTTGGGCGCAAAGTTAACTATTTTTTTGCAGAACGGCCCCAGCTTTGGTTGGAAACGCTTTGTATTTTCTGCAAACTCTCCGCCGGCGGGGCGGAACGCCGGCACTTTAACATATTTAACTTTCCACAACATTTCCAAGAGTTAAAAGGTAGGTTCGAAGTAGTGGAAGTCCAAAAGTCCGTATCGGAATTTTAACACAAATACGGCAAATAAAAAATCCAAGTAATGCTTTTTGCGCCTGGAATATGCGTTTTTTGCCTTGGATTATCGCCGGAAACACATGAAAAGCGGGGCTTCCCCGAAGGAAAGCCCCGCTTGGCTGTTACAAAGATAATATATTTTCCGGCTGAAAGCAAGAAGTGTTAAAATGACATGGTGAGCCGGCCGTTCTTCGCGGGGAAGAGACAGGATGCCCGCCGTTCCTTGTGCTTTCCGGTTTTATGGTCCGGCCGGACCGGCACGGTGTTCTTACCAGATGTCCTCGGCTGTTGTGCCGTTGTAGACTGAGGTGGGCACGTATTCGAAGTAGTCGATGAAGAACTCGCCGTTCATCTTCTTCAATGCCGACTTGAAGCGCAGGTAGTAGGTTTTGTTGGCTTTCATATCGGCCGTGGTCACGATCATGCGGATGGCGCCCGGACTGGTACGGATAGTGTTGGTGGGCTGGCGGTTGGTCCAGCAGATGTACTTCGGAGCTTTCATGTAGCCCTGATTACGCATGTTCTTGTCGTTTTCGGCATTGGTGATGTCATCGCCATCGATGTCGGCCACCCAGGGAATGGCCACGGTACCGGCCGACTGGCGCATGTCGACAGGCAGACCGGTGGGAGTCAGACGGTTGGGGTCGTCGCCGAAATAGATCTGGGCCATACCGCGGTTGGGGTTGTTCGAAAGTCCCATGCGCAACTCGTAGGTTCCGTCTTTTGGGAAAGGCGGCAGACGCAGGGTGAAATCGAACAGACCGAGGAATAGGAACTCGTCGCCCTGATAGTCGCGCCAGCCGTTACCGCCCGACAGACGGTCGTGGGTACATGAGAGGTATGTCATGATGGTACCGGCCGACATGTTCGGGATATTCTTGAAGTAGCCTCTGGGGAATGATCCCATGCAGTTGAGGCGCATATTGTTGGTAAGCATTTCGGGCAGCATGGTAGTGGCTTCTATGCGGATGCGCTCGCTGGCCAGTTGTGAGCGGGTGGCATCATCGTAGAGCAGCACCTTGTCGATCGGGAAATAGAAGCCGTTCATGGAGTTGTTGTCGTTGTTGCCGTTCAACGCCGATACCAAAATGCCCGGCACCTCGGCACGCAGCTCCTGATAGTCCTCCTGACGACCGTTCTTGTAGATCGACTTGCGGTTGATGTAAATGGGGTGGTCAAGGGCGTTGGTGTTGGGATCGAGACTGCGGTCGCTCACCTGAGTGATCTTGATAAGACCGCGGTATTTGCCCAGCGTCGTGAAATAGTCCCACACATTGGTAGGATAATTGATGGACTGCGGGCGGGCACGGTCGGCGCCGAAGTCATAGAGATATTCATTGTAGTGTCCCACAAAACGGTCGTAGGCCATGCGTCCGTCCAGCAGGTGGTAAGCCACAAAGCGGTTGATGGCATTGTCGGGATTGCTCAGGTCGTCGGCAGCGTCCGTGCCGTAAACGGCTTCGCACTTCTGCTTGAATTTGGCCATCACCTCGGCCCAGTTCGTCACGTTGCCCTCGGCATCCTTGTTGAGGGTGATGCCCCATTCGGAGGCAAACACGTTATCCGGTTCGACAAAGGCCGTGAAACCGGTGTAGCGGTGCATGGGCACATCGTAGGGAAGACCGGCCTGTGTACCGAAAGCGGGATAAAAGACGGCCTCGCGCTCTTCGTTCTCATAGTCCATGTCAATGTAGGGTACTGCGAGAGAGTCTGCCCAGGTGGTCTGCTCCAACAGGTGGGCGAAAATCTGCATGTTGTCGGCAGAGGCGATCATCTCGTAAAGGTTGTCGGACGACGGGGCAATGACGGAGTCCACCTCGTGTATCATGCCGTTGGACACCTCGTTGTTGGTCTTCAAAACCTTGGAGCCACCGTTGATGACGTAGTACATTTTGCCGTCGGCGGTCGTGTCCTGAGTACAGGAGAGGATGCGGTCGTTGAGGTTGGGTTCGGCAAACGAACCGGATGGAGAAGGGAATGTGGCTTCTTCGTAGGCGCTCAGTTCGCCGTTGTCGATGATGCAGCTTTTGGCGATGAGTTCGGCCTGATCGTAGGTCAGTTCGTCTATGGAGCTTATGCCGAGTCCCTTGATGTATTTGCTTACAGCTTCATTGTTAGGTGCAAAGAGCGTGTAGTTGCCACGCGCCGAGAGTACGCTCGTGAGCGTTGAGGCCTCGTCGGAGCGTCCCAGTCTGACGCGGTCGAAGATGGCCTTGATGTCGGAGAATTTTTCGGGAGCATCAGCCAGATAATCGCTGACTGTCTGTTCCGTTTTGATGGCAAAGTTACCGTCATCAATGCTTTCCTTGCAACTGCTCACGGCAAGGGCAAGACTGAAGAGTAAAATCACCCCCCCTGAAAGTTGGGAAAGAACCATTGTCAATTTGTTCTTTTTCATAGTCGTCGGGTTTTTATTTGTTTTTTTCTTTTATTGTTTTCACAGGACTGCAAATTTATGTTTTTTTGCACATAGAGACCTTATTTAAATGGAATAATGGATTTGTTTTAAAACTATTTAACAGAGGTGTAAATTTCGGAGTTGTTTTTTTATGGTTGACATTCTGAAAGAAATGCAGGAGATATTTTATAGAATAAAAATGAAAAGAGTTAAGATTTTGACTTGGTTTCATTTTTGGTGAGGGAGATTTTGAAAAAAGAAACACAACCATCTACCTGATTGTACCAAGCGCTGTTGATGATTTTTGCTTGTTACGAGGGTAGATGGTTGCGTTCCAGAATGCTTATGGGCGGTTTGGTTATTTGCGATGTCCGCGGCGCTTTTTCCCTTTTTCCGCGAAACTTTTTCCGCGGCTTCGCGCCGGTACGGGCGGTGCGGGACGTTCGCCTTCGTCTTCAATCAGCACAAAGTCGAGCTGCCTCCGTTCCAGATTGGCGCGCTCCACGCGGATGCGCACTTTATCGCCAAGGGCATAGCGCTTGCGGAAGCGGCGTCCCACAAGGCAGTAGTTGCGTTCGTCGAACTCGTAGTAGTCGTCGAGCAGGGAACGGAGGGGAATCATTCCCTCGCACATGTTTTCCGTTACTTCGACGTAGAGACCGAACTCTGTCACTCCCGATACGGTGCCCTCGAATTCCTGTCCGAGGCGGTCGGCCATGAACTCCACCTGTTTGTATTTGATGCTGGCACGTTCGGCCGTGGCTGCCAGCTGCTCCATGTCGGAGGCGTGCTCGCACAGTTCCTCGTATTTCACGGCGCTGACAGAGCGTCCGCCATCGGCGTATTTGGTGAGCAGGCGGTGGACCATTGTGTCAGGGTAGCGGCGTATGGGGGAGGTGAAGTGGGTGTAGTACTGGAACATGAGGCCGTAGTGGCCGATGTTGTGTGTGCTGTAGCGGGCCTTCATCATGGCTCGCAAGGCTACCATCTCTATGGCATTCTCCTCTTTCTTTCCCTTTACGTCGCCCAGCAGGGCGTTGAGGCTCTTCGATACTTCTGTCTTGGTACCCTCGGTGCGTATTTTGTAGCCGAACTTGGCGATGAAGGCACGGAGCTTTTCCAGTTTTTCCGGATCGGGCACATCGTGTATGCGGTAGGGCAGTACCTTGGCTTTTCGTCCTTTGGGCACGCGGCCTATGAGTTCGGCCACGCTGCGGTTGGCCAGCAACATGAACTCTTCCACGAGCTTGTTGGCGTCTTTAGCCACTTTAATATAAGTGGAGACGGGGTGGCCGGTCTCATCGGTTTCAAAGCGCACCTCGGCGCGGTCAAATCCTATGGCGCCGTTTTTGAAGCGCTTCTCCCGCAGGCGCTTGGCCAGCCGGTTGAGGGTGATCAGCTCTTCGGCATATTCACCTTCGGGCGGCGTGCCTTGGGGCAGCGGTTGGGGGTGTTCGCCCGGCAAGGCCAGGTCCGCTTCCGAAGCCTCTCTGTTGCGTTCGAAGACGGTCTGCACCTCCTCGTAAGTGAATCGGCGGTCGCTCTTGATGACGGCATGCGCCAGATGCCAGTCCAGGATATCCGCTTTGGCGTTGAGGCGGAAAATGGCGGAGTAGGTGAGTTTCTCTTCATCGGGCCTCAACGAGCAGATGAAGTTGCACAGACGTTCGGGGAGCATAGGAATGGTGCGGTCCACTAGGTAGACGCTTGTGGCCCGTTTCTCGGCTTCCCGGTCGATGATGTCTCCTTCTTTTACGTAGTGTGACACGTCGGCTATGTGTACGCCCACCTCCCACTCTCCCTCGGCCAGCCGTCGGATGGATAGGGCGTCATCGAAATCTTTCGCGTCGTGGGGGTCAATGGTGAAGGTCGTTACGTGGCGGAAGTCCTCGCGTCGGGCTATCTCCTCGGGCGTGATGTCGGCGGAAAGTTTTTCGGCGGCTTTCTCTACGGCTTCGGGATATTTGTAGGGCAGTCCGTATTGCGCCAGTATGGCGTGCATCTCCGCGTTGTTATCTCCCTGCCGGCCGAGAATGTCCACTACCTTTCCGATGGGACTTTTCGACTCGTCGGGCCATTCCACTATCTTCACCACGGCTTTGTCGCCCGTCTTGCCGCCTTTGAGTTTGTCCTTGGGTATGAAAATGTCGGTGGCCAGCGACCGGCTTTCAGTCACGAGAAAGCCGTATCCGCGTTCCACCTGCAGCTGTCCCACAAAAGTGTCATTGGCGCGGCTCAGGATTTCCGTCACTTCAGCCTCGCGGGTATGTCCCGGACGTCGGGCCAGCATCGTTACGCGCACGCGGTCGCCGTCAAGAGCGTGTAGTGAGTTGCGTTCGCACACAAGTATACTCTTGCCGCCGTCGTCGGGCACAAAGGAGTTTCGGCCGTTGCGCTTGCGCTGGAAGGTGCCCTCCATGACGTTGGAGCGTATGGCGCTGCGGTAATTGCCGTTGCCGTCGGTGGTGAGGTAGTCGTCGAGCACCAGTTCCGAAAGCACATCAAGTACGAGCATCTTCGTGGGATGGTTGGCGGCGCCGATGTTGGTAAACAGTTGCTTGATGCTGAAGTTCTTGTCGGGGTTCTGTGCGAAAAGGTCGAGGAGCATCTGCCCTATATCTTTCTTTTTCAGGCGCGGAGTGCCGCGTTTTTCTTTTTTGTTGCGTGCCATGTCTGTTATCTTTTAGTTGGCTATGTTCTTGTCGGTGGCGGGCGGTTTTTCCCTTTGTCCGCCTTTTCCTTACGTACAAAGGAAGTTATTTTTTGGCAGACAGCCTGTCAATTAAGGAATAATAACGCGCAAGTGGGGTGTTTTCTTATCGAAGTGTGGGCTTTTCTTACTAATTTTGCCGGTGTTATGGACATCCGGAAATACCTATCATTGTTTTTTCTCTTCGCGGCCGGCGTGTTTTCCGCTTTGGCGCAGGACGTTCCTGAGGTCGACGCGGTGCGCGCCGATGAGGAGCCGCCTGCCATCGGCATGGAAGTGCAGGTGGGCAAGGCGTGGTATCGTGGCGACAGTATTCCGCATGTTATCATGCCCACTTTTTACAAATATCCTCCCATGAAGTTTAAAAACGATAAGGAGCGCGAGCGTTACAATCGTCTTGTGTCCAACGTGAAACGTCTTCTGCCGTTGGCGCGCCTGGCGCGTATCATGGTGGTGGAGACTTATGAGGTGTTGCAGACATTGCCCACCAAAGAGGCACGGGCCGCCCATTTGCAGAAGGTGGAGGCGGACCTCAAACGAACCTATACGCCCACCCTCAAGCGCCTGACGCGTTCGCAGGGACGTTTGCTGGTGAAACTCATCGACCGCGAGTGCGGGCAGACGGGCTATAATATTGCTCAGGCGTTTATCGGGTCTTTCAAGGCCAATTTGTATCAGGGCATAGCCGTAGTTTTCGGCCAAAGTCTGACCAAGCGGTACGACCCCGAGGGCGATGACCGCTATACGGAACGTATCGTGCGGCTTGTGGAGTCGGGACAATTATGACCGGTTCCGGTTGCCGGAGCCGGTATAGGCAGACGGATATGTCTCCTGACCGGTAAGCGGTCGATAACGTGAATGACGGATTTGCCGGCGTACCCTGCGGCAACGACTGCGCGTATGGAAAAAAGGATCAGTGTCTGTCGCGTCCCGCCGTGAGAAGCCATGCTTCCGCGCGACCCAGCAACAGTCGGCGCAGAACCTCCGCAAAAAAGGCTGCCGCCATTACCGCCGCCGCACGAAGGCTGAAAGCGGGATGATGGATGTCCGCCGTGAGCCACGGGCTGAAAAGGGCAATGACAGTGGAGTTTGTCAGATAGAGCGGAAAAGCGAAGCCTGCCAGATAATTCACGCTTTCCGCCGAAAAGTGCCATCGTCCGATGAGGCGGAAAATGCCCAGTGCCGCTGTGAACACAAGCAGATTGTTGTCGCGTGCGAAGGTGTTACACAAATGGCCTGTGACTGCGGTTATGCCGCCGTTGAGCAATAAAATGGCGGCCACGGCACCTGATGCTATCGCCATGCCATGCCGATCCAGAAGGTGCGGCCATCCGTGGCGGTGGAGGTAGCGGCCGGCCATGTAGGCCAGTGTCATGTTGACGAAGCCTTTGCCCCCGTCATGTGTGGGGTCGGCCAGTTGGAGGGTGGGTACGGCCAGGAAAAAGAAGGCTGCCACTGCCAGCAGGAGGCCGAAGTCGCGTTTGGGCAGGTTGTCGGCGGCACGGTTGAGCCACGGCGACAGGCAGAAGAGGGTGGCATAGCACGTCATGAACCAGTATTTGCCCGAGAGCAGCGGCAGCAGCGCTTTTCTGATTCCCGCCGCCGTGAGACTTTCCGTTCCGAGGCCTGTCTGCAGCCCATAGGTGAGGACGGAATAAGTCAGCACGACGAACACCAGCCGCAGCAGTTTGCCCGTGCTGAAGCGGATGCCGAACCATCCCGACAGGAGTACGAAGAGCGTAACGCCCGTGTTGCCCACAGCGTTGACGAGCAGCAGGATGCCTTGCGTCACGGTGTCGGTGGTAGTGAAGGCGTAGCCCCATGTGTGCATGGCTACGATAAGCACGATAGCCGCCAGGCGCAGCAGCTCGTAGTTGGATTGTCGCGGTTTCTGCATAACGTTGTGTATTGACGTGTGTGACTGTTTCCGTGCAAAGGTAGTAATAAGAAAAAGAGTAGACGCATTTTTTGCCCTGTCAAGTAGCGTTGGCGGCATGTCGCTCACAGATGGTCCGCGCGGTTCGGGTGTAGTGCCCGCTCCTCTCTGTTTTCCATGCCCTCCGGTAGTCCTTGCGGATTTTTTCAGTGTAGAACCCCGTTTTTTTAAGTCTCATGAATATGTCATTTCCCATCACTTTTGTTCCTGCCGGCGGACTGGCCAACCGCATGCGTGCCGTGGCCTCGGCTCTTACTATGGCGCGCGATGCCGGTCGCGGGTTGCGCGTGATATGGTTCAAGGACTGGGCGCTCCATGCCCCTTTCCATGATATTTTCCGTGCGGTTGAGGCCGAAGGCTTGCATTTGCGCGAAGCCCGCCTCACCGACTTGCTGACCGACGACCGCCCGCGCCGCCGCAACTTCGGTGTGCCGCGTCTGTGGCAGCGCCAGCGCTATGCCGCCTGCATTTACGAAGCCGAGGTGACGCCCCTTGTGTGGCGCGGGTTCGACTTCAAGGGCTGGGCTTCCCGTCCGGGCCGCCGCTTCATGGCCTCCTATTCTGATTTCTATCCCTATCCCGACGCCTTGCTGCGCACCCTGTTCCGTCCTGTGGCTGAGGTGGAGGATGAGGTGGCGCGGCGTGCGGCCACATTCGCCGATGTGCCCACCGTGGGCGTACACATACGCCGCACCGACCATGCCGAGGCCATCAGCCAAAGTCCGATGGAGTGTTTCTTCGCCCGTCTCGATGCCGACCTGACTGCCGGCCGTTACAGGCAGATTTATCTGGCCACCGATGATGAGGGTGTGAAACGGCAGATGCACCAGCGCTACGGCGGGTGTCTGCTTACTCCCCCGTCTGAGGCCGACCGCTCATCGACAGAGGGTATACGCGGCGGACTGGCCGATATGTACACCCTGGCCCGCACCGGGAAAATATACGGTTCTTCCGGCAGCACGTTCTCCGAAATGGCGGGCCGCCTTGGCGGCATTCCGTTGGAGGTGCTCAAGGTTTAGCACTTTAACATATTTAACTTTCCGCAACATTCCGATGTGTTAAAACAAAGGTTGCAAATGTTGTAATGGTGAAAGTCCTTATTCGAATTTTAACACGGATACTTGGAATTTAAATTGCAATACGGCCATTTTCCGATGAAAATACGGTTGGAAAATGTCCGGATATAGTTGAAAAATACGCAAAAAGCGGGACTTCCCACAAAGAAGTCCCGCTTGGCTGTTACAAAGATAATATATTTTCCTCCGGAAAGCAAGAAATGTTAAAACGCCTTCCCTCCCGGTGCAGACGCTCGGTTTACCGTCTGAAAATAAAGACTTGGGGGCGGAACCATCTGTTCCGCCCCCAAGAAAGGTACCCCCAATGAGAATCGAACTCATATCACTGCTTTAGGAGAGCGGTGTTCTATCCATTGAACTATGAGGGCATACCGCGCCGACCGAGCGCCCTGCAAAGGTAATGCTTTTTCTTGAAACGCTGCCGGCCGGCCGTTGTTTTTCGTTTCAAAAAGTCCGGATGCCGGCTTATTTATGTTGTCCTGCCATATTTGTATCCCCGTTTTTTTGGTTTTGTCAGGATTTTTATCTTTCTTTGCAATCCGCTAACGGCAGAAAGCATTTATAAATAAGATTATATCCTGATAAATTATGGTAACTTTTATTGTCGCCGCGTTCGTTCTAGGGTATGCCTGCATCGCCCTTGAGAGCGTTTTGAAAGTGAACAAAGCTGCCCCCGCACTGCTGATGTGTGTGGCGTGCTGGGTATTGTATATGGTTGATCCCGTACCGTTCATCAGTCTGATGCACGGCGGCGTGTGGCAGGCGTTCCAAAGCGCGTTTGCCGGCGGTGGCAGTGCCGTCAGCGCGTTTGTCAACGAGCATATCCTGCTTTCTCATTTGGGAGACACCTGTGAGATCCTTTTCTTCCTCATGGGAGCCATGACCATCGTTGAGATTGTCGATGCCAACGGTGGTTTCAACTTCGTGCGCGACCGCCTGCAAACCACCAGCAAGCGCAAGCTGCTGTGGCGCATCACGTTCATGACCTTTGTCCTTTCCGCCATTCTTGACAACCTTACCACGAGCATCGTCATGGTGATGGTGCTGCGCAAACTCGTGAGCGACAATAAAGACCGCATGATATATGCCGGTCTCGTCATCCTGGCCGCCAACGCCGGCGGTGCCTTTTCGCCCATCGGCGACGTGACCACCATCATGCTCTGGATAAAGGGCAACATCTCCACCATAGGCGTGATAACGGAAATATTCCTTCCCTCGGTGGCATCGGTCGTGGTGCCCGCCCTCATTCTTCAGACAAGCCTCAAGGGCGAGCTCGCCGCCCCGCAAATGGCGCAGGAGGGCGATGCCCTTCACTTCACGGCGGCCGAACGCAACGTCGTGTTCTGGCTGGGCGTGGGAGGACTTATCTTCGTGCCCGTCTTCCGTTTCCTCACCGGACTGCCGCCTTTCATGGGCATACTCCTTGTGCTGGGCCTGCTGTGGACGGTGACCGAACTGTTCTATCGCTCGCGTGGCGACGTAGAGGAAACCACACAACAGCGCGTCACGCAGCTCCTCTCCCGCATCGACATGAGCACCATCCTCTTCTTTTTGGGTATCCTCATGGCCGTGGCCACACTGGCGGAGACCGGCGTGCTTACCGCCTTCGGGCAGTGGCTCAACACCGCTTCGGGCGGCAATCACTACGTTGTGACGGGTGTCATCGGTGTGGTGTCGAGCATTGTCGACAACGTGCCCCTCGTGGCCGGTTGCATGGGAATGTATCCCGTGGCCTCTGCCGCCGAAGTGGCTGCCAATCCGGCTCTGGCGGACTTTGCCGTGGACGGCATCTTCTGGCAGCTGCTGGCCTATTGCGCCGGTGTGGGAGGCTCGATGCTCATTATCGGCAGCGCAGCCGGCGTTATCGTGATGGGACTCGAGAAGATAACCTTCGGCTGGTATTTGCGCCGCATCTCGTGGATTGCCTTTGCTGGCTATTTGTCCGGTATCGGCGTTTACTGGGTGGAGAAGGCCATCGGCCTCTGACACTGCCGTATGGTTCCCGAGCCTCCGGCCGGAACTATGAGAATACTGATAATATTATATTCATCATCATAAAAAAATGACAACATTATGAAGAAAATCATTATGAGCCTTGTTCTGCTTGTCAGCATGGCATGGGCTACGCCGGCATCGGCTTTCGGTTTTGACTGGGGTGTGACAGGAGGTCTTAACATGACAAAACTGAAGCTTAAGGGCGACTACATGCAGAATTTCAACACCAACAACCGCGCCGGATGGTATGCCGGTCTGAAGGGTAACCTGAGTCTGGCCCTCGGTTTCGGTCTTGATGCTTCACTGGTCTATTCGCAGCAGAAATACAGTCTCGATGGAGAGAACATCACCTCAAAGACGATGCGTTCGGTGGCTATCCCCATCAATGTACGCTATAACATCGGTCTGGGAAGCGTGGCCTCGGTCTTTTTGGCTACCGGTCCGCAGTTCGACTTCAACGTGGGTTCGCGCAGCTGGAACATCGCCAGCGAAGACTATACCGGCACGGCCGGCATGTTCAAGCAGGAGAACATGACCACCTCATGGAATATCGGCACCGGCGTGAAGGTGCTCGACCGTGTGGAGGTGGGAGTAGGCTACAACTTCGCTTTGGGCAAGGTGGCCAAGAGTGTGTTTGGAAACGCCACGGGCATCGACATCCGTACCAATGAGATGAAAGCCAACACCTTTAAATTGTCGGCAACGGTTTACTTCTGAAATTTATTGTGAAGCCTGTCAGGGCGACGCCGCAGCAGGTCGTGCCCGGACAGTGCCTTCCTGTCTTTATTATAATAAGGAAAATATCATCATTATGCTACGACTCAACTGTTTCTTTCAGGCCAAGGAGGAATGTTATGACGCCGCCCTTCAGGCTGCCTTGGCCCTTACCGCCGCCTCGCGGCAGGAAGAAGGCTGTGTGGCTTACGATGTGTTCGAAAGCGGCACCCGTCCCGATGTCTTCATGATTTGTGAAACCTGGACAGGTGAGGAAGCTCTTGCCGCTCACATGAAAACGGAACATTTCAAGCGTTATGTGGCCGTACTGGAGGAGCAGGGTTCTCTCAAGTTGGAAAAATTCGACTTTCCCGCCTGAGGGATTCCAGCACCTTAATGTTTGGTAAAACAGAAAAAGCGGGGCTTTCCACAGGGGAAGTCCCGCTTGGTTGTCACAATAGTGGCATGTTTTCCGGCGGAGGCGGATAGTGTTAAAATAATGACCGGCGAGTGGAAGAACCCGGAATAAATCATTAATTTTGTAGCAGGGAAAATCCCTTTCCCTGCGAAGCTAGTTTTTCATATTACTCCCGCAGGAGTTTCCGCACAGCCCCATGACTTCAATCCACGACACCCAGCAACGCGAGCGGAAGATAATCCGCGTGACACTTGTCGGCAGCATTGCCAACGGCGTGCTCACGCTTTTCAAACTGTTTGCCGGCATAGTGGGCGGCAGTGCCGCCATGCTGGCCGATGCCGTCCACTCACTGTCCGACTTCCTCACCGACATTGTCGTAATGGTGTGTGTGCGCATAGCCGGCAGGCCCAAGGACAAAGGGCATGATTTCGGACATGGTAAATATGAGACCCTGGCTACGGTATTCATCGGTTTGCTGCTCCTCTTTGTCGGATTCGGCATCCTTTGGAACGGCATTTCGGCCATAGCCGCCTTTTTGCAGGGGCAGACCCTGTCCCGTCCCGGAGGCGTGGCGCTCTATGCCGCCTTGGTGTCGATTCTGATGAAAGAGGCCGTTTACCGTTATACCGTTATTGCCGCCCGCCGCTGCAATTCTCTGGCAGTGGAAGCCAATGCCTGGCACCACCGTTCCGATGCTCTTTCGTCGTTGGGAACGGCCGCAGGTATCGGCGGAGCCATCCTTTTGGGCGAAGAGTGGCGGGTGCTCGATCCGCTTGCCGCGGTAGTGGTGAGTGTCTTTATTATAAAAATAAGTATGGAGCTTCTCATGCCCGGCATCGGCGAGCTGCTTGAGCGCTCGTTGCCCGAAGAGGACGAGACGTTTATTCTCGACACTATTCTGAAGCATCCCGACGTTACCGATCCCCACAACCTGCGCACGAGGCGTATAGGTTCCTATTGCGCCATCGACATGCACATCCGCATGGATAAGGACTTCACCATCGGGCAGGCACACAGGGTCACGCTTGAAATAGAAAGGAAGCTGCGTGACAGGTTCGGGCCGCTTACCATCATCAACACCCACGTGGAGCCTGTGAAGTAAGTCTTCCGCAGATACAATAAAACCGTTGCCGGTCCGTTAGTGATAATACAGGGCCGCATGCCGTCCGCTTCTCACCTCTTATGTTACCGTTTCGTTGCATCAAGTTTTTGTTTGTCCTGTTCCTGCTGTTGATTCCGGCGGGAGGCCTCACTGTGTCATGGGCACAGGAGCGCAAGGTGCAGTATAAGCCTTTCATCGACGAAAGGCGCTTTCACTATGGCTTTACCGTAGGTTTTCATGACCAGGGGCTTCATCTTGTCAACAACGGCTATACCGATCCTGAAACGGGCGACCAATGGCTTGCCGCCAACGACCGTCACAACTTCGGGCTGAATGTGGGTGTTCTGGGGGAGTGGCAGCTCAACCGCTATATGGCTCTGCGTCTCATTCCTTCCCTTTATTTCGGCAGCAAGCACATCAGGTTCCGTAACCTGGCCACCGGGCGGGAAGAGTCGCAGGACATGAAATCCTCCTACCTGTCGGTTCCCTTTAACCTCAAGTTCAGTGCTCCGCGCTTCAACAATTACCGGCCTTACGTAGTGGCCGGCGTCAGTCCGATGTATGACCTAACGGCCGGCAAGCACACCAAGTTGCGCACGAATGCTTTCAGCGCGATGCTTGAGGTAGGAATGGGATGCGACCTTTATCTGCCGTTCTTCAAGCTCATACCCGAGTTGAAATTCTGCTTCGGTCTGGGCAACATTCTCAGGAAGAACCGCAATGACCTCACCGATCCCACCCAGCAGATATATACGAAAAGCGTCGACCGCGCTTCGGCAAACATGGTGGTGCTGTCGTTCTATTTCGAATGAGCCGTACAGTGTCTGCGCCAAGGTGGAGCAGAGGCATTGCCGGCTTGTAACGGCCGTTGCCGCGTGTTGCCGGCGCCTGAAATGTATGTGCCGTTCGTTTGCCGCAAAAGGTAGTGCCACTCAACGATTTTGCGGTTTTTTTTGTCCGATTATTCAAGATTAATACATAACTTTGCCGGAAAATTACAGGCCGGCAGGCTGAAAAAACGAATAATATGGGACTTCTAGAATTTAATAAATTACCGATCAATACACTCGTCGGAGCCGACTGGAAAACGTTCAGGCAGCTCACCGACGGCCGCGAGGTGGACAAGGCCTGGCGCGGGAAATACCGCCTCACCAAAGCCGTGTGCCGCCTCCTCTCAACGTTGGCGCCGATACAGGAGGGCCGTTATCGCCGGCGTTTGGCCGACAAACCTCTGGAGCATGCACCGGTGTTCATACTGGGCCATTGGCGTTCGGGCACCACTTTCGTCCACAATGTTCTCTCGTGCGACAAGCATTTCGGCTATAACACGACTTACCAAACGGTTTTCCCGCATCTCATGATGTTCGGCCAGCCGTTTTTCAAGAAAAACATGTCGTGGCTCATGCCCGACAAGCGCCCCACCGACAATATGGAACTGGCCGTCGACCTGCCGCAGGAGGAAGAATTTGCCTTGGCCAACATGATGCCCTACACCTATTATAATTTCTGGTTCTTCCCGAAATATATGCAGGAGTATTGCGACAAATATCTTCTTTTCAACGACATCGCCCCCGAGGAACTCAAAATATGGGAGGAAACCTTTACGAAACTGATCAAGATTTCGCTGTGGAACACCGGCGGCACGCAGTTCCTCTCCAAGAACCCGCCACACACCGGCCGCGTGAAGGAACTGGTCAGAATGTTCCCCGACGCCAAGTTCGTCTATCTCATGCGCAATCCCTACACGGTGTTCGAGTCAACCCGTTCGTTCTTCACCAACACCATACAGCCGCTGAAACTTCAGGAGTTCACCGACGAACAGATTGAAGAGAACATCCTCAGCGTTTACGCCAAGCTCTATCACAAGTATGAAGCCGACAAGCACCTCATACCCGAAGGCAACCTCATAGAGGTGAAATTCGAAGACTTTGAGGCTGATGCCCTGGGCATGACCCGTCAGATTTATCAGACCTTAGGGCTGCCGGGATGGGAAGAGGCGCGCACAGCCATAGAGCAGTATGTAGGATCGAAGAAAGGGTACAAGAAGAACAAGTACCAGTACGACCCCCGTACCCGTGAGCTGGTGGAGAAACATTGGAAGTTTGCCCTCGACGACTGGGGATACAACATCTGACAGAATTCATTTTTTCATAATAAAGCGGAGCGGCGCCATCCTTTTCGGAGGATGCGCCGCTCTTGTTCGTCAGGAAGTGCGTTCCGCTTGAGCCTTGGCCGGAACGGGGCGGCCCCTTGTTTTTTTGACATCACTCGACAGGCCGTGGAAATGGTACTCCCGTTTTTAACACTATTTGCTTTCCGGCGGAAAATATCGTATCTTTGTAACAGCCAAG
>NZ_BEWW01000315.1 GCF_002933955.1 Prevotella sp. MGM2 | reverse complement strand
GTATACGGTAATGGTCATAAATACAGACTGTATTAAAAGATTTACGCCCTGAGAGCAGTGTGGCGGCAGACAAGATCTTTGCCGCACTGCCTCAAAGCCTGATGTTTTTCTTCAAGTTCAAAGAGCGAACACTTCTTTGATTTTTTCAACATAATCGAGTTTTTCCCATGTGAAGAGCTCCACCTCTACGGTTTTCTCCTCTGCTCCCCGTGCGTGGAAGGTTTTCCTGACGATCTGCGAGGTACGTCCCACGTGGCCATAGCTGGCAGTTTCCTCATAGATGGGGTGACGCAGTTTGAGCCTTTGTTCGATAGCTGCGGGTCTCAGGTCGAAGAGTTCCGTAATCTTCCGTGCTATCTCGCCGTCGGTCATGTCTACGTGCGCCTTGCCGTAAGTGTTGACGTACACCGAAATGGGCTGGGCCACGCCTATGGCATAGCTCAGCTGCACGAGCATTTCATCGGCCACCCCGGCCGCTACCATATTTTTTGCGATGTGGCGTGCCGCGTAGGCTGCCGAGCGGTCTACCTT
This sequence comes from Prevotella sp. MGM2, assembly GCF_002933955.1. Lineage (GTDB taxonomy): Bacteria > Bacteroidota > Bacteroidia > Bacteroidales > Bacteroidaceae > Alloprevotella. Next base: position 1,260 of record NZ_BEWW01000315.1, on the reverse strand, counting down.
CGAGGGGTCCTTGCCCGAGAAGGCGCCTCCTCCGTGTGCCCCTTTGCCGCCGTAAGTGTCGACAATGATTTTGCGGCCGGTCAGTCCGGTGTCGCCGTGAGGGCCGCCAATGACGAATTTCCCTGTGGGGTTAACGTAATACTTGATGTCGCCACGCGTGAAGAGTTCCTTCACTTCGGGTGTGTTCACACGCTCCTGCAATACGCGGGGAACGAGAATGTCAATGACATCGCGGCGTATCTGGTCAAGCATCATCTCGTCGGCCTTCTGCTGTGAGCCAGCTTCGGAGGCTGTGATAAATTCGTCGTGCTGCGTGGATACCACAATACTGTCTATGCGCACGGCGCGGTCGTTATCGTCATATTCCACCGTAACCTGGCTCTTCGAGTCGGGACGCAGATAAGTCATCTGCCGCCCTTCGCGGCGTATTTCGGCCAGCACAATCATGAGGTCGTGAGCCAAAGACAACGGCAAGGGCATATAAGTGTCAGTCTCATTGTTGGCATAACCGAACATCATGCCCTGGTCGCCCGCTCCCTGTTCCATGGGGTCGGTACGCTCAACGCCGCGGTTAATGTCGGCACTCTGTTCGTGTATGGCGCTGAATATGCCGCAGCTCTCGGCCTCAAACTTATAGTCGGCCTTGGTATAGCCTATCCGGCTGATGGTGCGCCTGACGATGTCCTGCAGGTCGGCATAAGCGCCGGACTTTACTTCGCCCGCCACCACCACCTGCCCGGTGGTGACAAGAGTTTCGCAAGCTACTTTCGAATTGGGGTCATAGGCCAGCAATTCGTCAAGCACGGCGTCCGATATTTGGTCGGCCACCTTGTCGGGGTGTCCCTCAGACACCGATTCGGAAGTGAAAAGATATCCCATTTCTCGTCTTTCTGTTAGGATGATAAAAACTTATTTAAACAAAAAAATCTGCTCACGCAGTGGCGAAAGCAGAACGTACAGGGGTATTATGGCTGTGAGCATTTCCGGTGGTCGCTCCGTTTTTTCTTCCGACCACTTCCCATGAGCGGTTGTCGGCAGGCATCGACCGTCGTTTTAGCATTTTTTTGAGAGGTTGCAAGCAGCCAAATCTGTCCTCGTTCTGTAATTCCGGATGCAAAAATACGTCTTTCCCCCAAAACGGCCAAGCCCGCAGTTGTTTTTTAACGCTAAAGCCTGCCACAGAGTGCCGCCATCGGCGCCAGCAGCCGTTTTAACATTTCTTGCTTTTGCCTCCGAAATGTCGTATCTTTGCAACAGCGA
>NZ_BEWW01000314.1 GCF_002933955.1 Prevotella sp. MGM2 | reverse complement strand
CATTTCAGCTCTCGAATTTTAACAAATGCACCGGAATTTCGGCTTGACCCGTTTTAACATCATATCCGTATCCTTTAACAGCAATAACATCAAATTCAATAGAAGATAATGGTTTTCCAGTCAATTCGCTGCGTGAAGGTGTTATCAAAGAATTTGTGCGTGAAAAAGTTGCGGAGTCAATATTTATAAGACATTCGTTGTTATTTATGGCATAGCCCTTACTAAGGTTTTTTATCTCTGGTATCTGTTGATTATTAGTTGGTTCTATACTAAAATCAGAATCGCAAGAGGTATGAGCTAATGAAATGGAAACACTAAGAAGCAAAAAAAATTTTTTCATAGTTTTATATTTTTAAGAGTGAATAATACCATTTTAATTCTTCAGGCTTGCAGGGGTAGTACTTTCCTATGAATTTGCCATTTGAATCGTAGCCAACGTACCATAGGTAGGTGTGTGCAATGTATTTTCCCCCTATGTTATAGGCTGGGATGAACGAGTAACCGCGGATTTTTTTATTGGTAGGATTTTTCAAACCTATGGAAGATGGAGTAGGAATATAAGGAACCGGTATTTCGTTGGATCGGCAGGGAATTTCGATGATGTAGTCTTCTATTCTGATATAGTATCTTCCGTTTTTAATGATGCCGTAATTTTTGTTCTCTTCATTGAATTGTGCCATATACCATACGGATGAAATATCATTGCTTTTGTATGTTTCAATGGAGTCCTTTGGACTTTCTTTTAATGGTTCTTTACGGTCTTTAATTTCATATTTCCAGTCATATATAGTTAGAAGGCTATCTTCTTTTACGAATATTTTCGTACCGTCTTCCATTGTTTTTATGGTAGTTTGATAGGTGTTGTTATTGTCGCATGCTATTAGGAAATAGTTGCAGAGAAGAAATGTAAGAATGAGTCTGTAATTCATGAATCGTTGCTTTGGTAAGGCTTGTCGTGTAGGCGATATCTTCTTTTTCAAGTTAAGGTTTTGGCAAAAATAAGAATTTTAGTTGTTATGGAAAAACTTAATGGAGTAGTTTTTTATATATAAGAGCGGGACATTCTTTTGAAATATCCCGCTCCCGCTGTTACAAAGATACAATTTTTTTGCCGGAAGCAAATTGTGTTTTGTGTCTTTTCCTGCTGGTCAGCCTGCGACTCAGAAAGGTTTGTTTTCTTCTCCCAGTATGTCGCTTACCAGAAGGTTGGCCAGACGGCTTGTTCCGATGCGGAACAGGCCGGCCTTTATATATTCCTCGCCGAGCATTTCGCGTACGATGGTGTAGTACGTCAGCGCGTCGTCTATGGAACTGATGCCGCCGGCAGCCTTGAATCCGATTTTCGTGCCTGTGAGCTTTTCGTATTCGCGGATGGTCTGACACATTACGTAGGCAGCCTGAGGCGTTGCAGCGGGCTCTATTTTGCCTGTAGAGGTCTTTATGAAGTCAGCTCCCGCATAGATGGAAAGGATGGCGGCTTTCTTGATGTTGAGGGCAGTCTGCAGAGCGCCGGTTTCGAGGATGACTTTGAGCGGCCGTCCGGAGCAGGCGGCCTTGATTTCGCTCACTTCATCGGCACACGTCTCGTAGTCGCCACTCAGAAAGGCACCTACGCTCAGAACCATGTCTATTTCGGTGGCGCCGTCGTTGACGGCCAGTGCCGTTTCGATGGTTTTTACTTCGAGGAAGGTTTGGGAAGAGGGGAAACCGCCGCTCACGCAGGCCACTTCCACCTTGTCGGCTTCGAGGCTTTCGGCAACGATTTTGGCGAAGTTGGGATAGACACATACTGTGGCCAGGTGGGGTAGGTCGGGGTGGGCGTCGGCAAAGGCGTTGACTTTTTCCACAAAGCGGAGGACGCTTTCCTGAGAATCGGTGACCTTGAGGGTGGTCAGTTCCACGGCGCCCAGCAGTTGGCGCTTCACTTCGGGGGTGTCGTATTGGGCTTTCTTTTCGCTTACAAGGCGCTCTGTGGCGGCGTTCACCTGTTCGTCATTCAGCTGGAGGTTGAACTTTGAGAAGGCTTCTTCGTAACGGTTGGCGGGATGGTTCCCGTGATGGTCATGGTCTTGACCGCAATGACAGTGCTCTGACATGTTTTCTTATTGTTTGGTGGTTAATGTTCGTTTGGTCGCTTATCTTAATTTCTCGTTGTTGAGATGACGCGTGGCATCGCGCCGGGTTTTCTTGTCAAGGTTGCGCCTGAAGGCCTCGGTGAGGTCGGTGCCCGTCTGGTTGGCCAGGCAGAGCAACACCCATAGTACGTCGGCCATCTCGTCGGCAGGGTCGGTTGGTTCGCCGGGCTTGAATGACTGGTCGCCGTAACGGCGTGACATGACGCGGGCCAGTTCGCCCACTTCCTCAGTGAGAACGGCCATGTTGGTGAGTTCGCTGAAATAGCGCACGCCATAGGTTCTGATCCATTGGTCTACGGCTTCCTGGGCTTCTTGGAGAGTCATTTTCTCAGTGTTTTATAGGATGAAAGGGTGGGGATGTGTTTCATAAGGGAAGACATGTTTTTCCTGCACGTGTCATTCTTTGTTCTTTGTGTCCATGCAGATAGTTACGGGTCCGTTGTTGACGAGTTCCACCTGCATGTCCGCGCCGAATACTCCTGTACTGACAGGTCGGCCCAGTGCCGTTTCGAGTCCGCGGCAGAAGTATTCGTAGAGTGGAATGGCGATGTCGCGGCCTGCGGCGCGGATGTATGACGGCCGGTTGCCTTTTTTATAGGATGCCATTAGTGTAAACTGGCTGACAACCATTATGTTACCTTCTTCTTCAGTGATATTGCGATTCATTACGCCGGCTTCATCATCGAATATGCGCAGGCCTGTGACTTTCTTGATGAGCCAATCGGCATCTTCTTCTTTGTCAGATGGTTCTATGCCTAATAGGATTAAAAGACCATGGCCGATGCTTGACTCTGTTCGGCCGCCGATGCTCACAGAGGCACGGCTGACGCGTTGTATGACTATTCTCATGTTGGCAAATATACGGATTAATTTTATTTGGAGCAAGAGGGGAGGAATGGGTTGTGTGCCGGGAGACTCAGATGTCTTTTCCTGTGTCTTCTCCTGCATGGAGCGCGTTGAACAGCTTGTGGCCTTTGACTTGGCCCAGAGTGGCTTGCAGCTGCTCTGCTGAGGCGGATTTTATGCGTTTTACGCTGCCGAAGGTCTTCAGTAGGAGAGCTTTTGTCTTTTCGCCTATACCGTTCACTTGGTCCAATTCGGAGGCTGTTTGTCGTTTGGAACGTTTGTCGCGGTGGAAACTGATAGCAAAGCGGTGCACTTCGTCCTGCATGTGTGTGAGCAGGCGGAACAGCTGGCTGTCGGCTTTCATGCCTATCGTTACGGGGGGGGAGCCGAACAGCAGTTCACGGGTGCGGTGGCGGCTGTCCTTTGCTAGGCCGGCTATAGGGATGTCAAGATGTAATTCGTCTTCTACGACTTGGCGTATGACTTCCATTTGTCCTTTTCCGCCATCGGCGATGATGAGGTCGGGTAGGGGATTGTTGTCTGCTTCCTGCCGGATGTATCGGCGGCGTACTACTTCTTTCATAGAGGCATAGTCATCCGCTCCGGTCACGGTTTTTATGTTGTACTTGCGGTATTCTTTTTTTGCCGGTTTAAGTTTTTCAAACACAACGCAGGCGGCTACGGCGTCTTCTCCCTGTATGTTGGAATTGTCGAAAAGTTCTACTCGGAAAGGGAGTTTCTTTAAGCCTAATTGCGTCTGTATTTCTTTCATCAGACGCGTGTTTTTTTGTTCCGGATTGAGTTTTTCAGCTTGTTTCAGGCGGTCGAACTTATATTGCTTGACGTTGAGTTTTGATAGTTCCAGCAGTTTTTTCTTCTCTCCTTTTTGCGGTATTGCTTGTTCTGCGTATTCTGCGGGTAAGTCTACCGGAAAAGGCACTATGATTTCACGTGAGGTGCTGCCGTAGCGGTTGCGCATCTCTACGATACCTAGTGCGAGCAGTTCCTCGTCGGTTTCGTCCAGTTTCTTTTTATATTCAAAAGTGAAGGCCTGGTTGATGCAGCCGTTAGTGATGTGGAGATAGTTGACGTAAGCTATTTTCTCTTCGCTCTCAATGTTGAAAACATCAATGTTGTGCAACACATTTGAAACCACTTCGCTTTTGGCCCGGAAGTTTTCAATGAGGTCAAGGCGCCGTTTGATTTCGCCAGCTTCCTCAAACCGCATTTCATCGGATAAACGCATCATTTCTTCTTTCATCCTTCGGGCCACTTCTCCGGTGTTGCCTTTCAGTATTTCGCGGCAGGCGTCAATGTTGTGCATGTAGTCTTCCCGGGTCTGTTTACCGACGCACGGGCCTGCGCAATTGTGTATATGATAGTCCAGACAAACTTCATACTTCCCGTTAATTACACCTTCTTGGGTCATTGGAAGCCGGCAGGGACGGGGATGGTAAAGTTCCTTACAGAGATCGAGTAAGGCATACATTGTTGGTACATGGCTGTAAGGCCCGTAAAAGGTGGCTCCTCTTACATGTCTTTGCCGGGTCTTGAATATCCGCGGTAAATATTCGTTTGTTATAGCTATGGAAGGATAGGTCTTGTCATCTTTTAGGAGAACATTATAACGCGGCTTGTATCGTTTTATCAGATTGTTCTCTAGTAAAAGGGCGTCCTCCTCTGTCTTCACGACTACATAACGTATGTCGCGTATTTTAGTTACCAGTAATCGTGTTTTGTCTGACTGTTGTTCCTTGTTGAAGTAAGAGCTGACACGCCTTTTGAGGTTTTTGGCCTTACCTACGTATATTATAGTGCCCGAATCGTCGAGATATTGGTAACATCCCGGCGTTTCGGGCAAATTCAGTACGATGCCTTTCATATAGTCCGTAGATTCCTCTTTTGTCTTCATCACTGTGTCATTTTTTGAATATCCGGCTATGGCATTCTTAGAAGTCTCCTGATTATTCTTCTATTTTCAGTAGGGTTGTGATGTCCATTTCTTCTCCGAGCATTTTCCGGCCCTCCAATCCTTCCATACAGAGTTCTATGAGAAAATTAACGTAAATAGCTTTAGGCTTGAATAGTGATATTAATTCGTAGGCTGCTTTCATCGATCCTCCTGTAGCGAGTAGATCATCATGTATAAGTATGACATCGTTTGAATCAATGGCGTCTTCGTGTATTTCTATCGCATCTTCGCCATATTCCTTCATATATGTCGCTTGAATGGCTTTTGATGGGAGTTTGCCGGGTTTGCGGCACATTACGAATCCTGCGTTCAGTCGTGAAGCCAATATTCCTCCCATTACGAAGCCGCGTGATTCTATGCCTACAACTTTCGTTATGCCTTTATCTTTATAAAAATCAAATAAGGTGTCAGATATTTCTGTCAGGCAAGTATTGTTTTTAAATAGAGTACTGACATCTTTAAACTGGACGCCGGGTTTGGGGAAATCGGGAATGTTTCTTAAATTATCAAGCAACATTTTTTTATTCATAACTTTCTGTATTTAAATATAGTTTTGACGATTTGTTTCACGTGAAACATGAATGTTTGTTGAAGGTGGTTTTCCTCTTTTTTGTTAATGCTTTTTTGCTTGTCAACGACCTAATAATATAAGAAGTACACTTATATCGCTTGGAGATACGCCGGGAATTCGTCCCGCTTGAGCCAGTGTTTCAGGGTCTATTGCCGATAGTTTTTGTCTGGCTTCAGTTGACAACTGTGTTAATTCTTCGTAGTTGAAGCGTCCTTTTATTTTTATGCTTTCCAATCTTTGCATTTTTTCGGCTAAGGCGCGTTCACGTGAAATGTATCCGTTATATTTAATTTCTATTTCTGCCGCTTCAATAGTCTCTTCTTTGTCTGTTTCAATACCGTCAAAAAGACATTTTAATGCATTTACTTCTTCAGATAAGGCGGAAAATGAAATTTCCGGTCTGTTTATTATGTCGATTATCTTACATCCGCCGCGGAGTGGTGCGCTTCCTGCTTTTTCTAGGAATGGATTAATTTGATCGTATTTTACCGAAAAGTTTTTACAGAAATCAATGATTTTACCGATGTTTTCTTTTTTATTATTGAAACGTATCGTTCGTTCTTTTGTGGCTGTCCCGAATTTTTCTGCATAAGGGGTAAGACGAATATCTGCGTTATCTTGTCGTAATAAAATACGATATTCGGCCCGAGAAGTAAACATACGATAAGGTTCATCAACTCCTTTTGTTACTAAATCATCGATGAGTACTCCAATATAGGCCTCATCGCGGTGAAGAATGAATGAAGAGTTTCCTCCACACTTCATTGCGGCATTTATACCGGCAACTATGCCTTGACCGGCTGCTTCTTCATAACCGGTTGTACCGTTTACTTGTCCGGCAAAATAAAGGCCATCTATTTTTTTCGATTCCAACGTATGTTTTAATTGCGTGGGGTCAAAGAAATCATATTCGATGGCGTAGCCGGGACGGTAAATGATGATATCTCGGAAACAAGGAATTTTCTTTAGTGCCTCTATTTGAATATTCATTGGGAGACTGGAAGAAAAGCCGTTCAAATAGAGCTCATTTGTATCAAGTCCTTCCGGTTCCAAGAAAAGAGGGTGTTGCTCGCGTTCAGGAAATGTTATCAGTTTTGTTTCGATACTAGGGCAATAACGAGGACCTATGCTCTTGATTTGGCCGTTATAGAGTGGAGAGTAGGGAAGTCCTTGTTGTAAGATCTCATGAACCTCTTTGTTTGTGTTGCAAGTCCAGCAGGGGAGTTGAGGAAGCGGTCGTGTAGGACTTATATAAGAAAAACGGTGATAATCCGTTTCTCCAGATTGTAAGTCCATATCTTCAAAATGTACCGAACGTGCATCAATGCGTACTGGTGTTCCCGTTTTCATTCGTGCATAGCGTATGCCGTAATTGGCGATTGATTCGGTTAAAAGTGTTGCTGCAGGTTCGGCACACCGTCCGCCGGGTACTTGCTTTTGTCCTACGTGCATGAGACCATTTAGAAATGTTCCTGCCGTGATAACCACAGCACGGGCGTGGAAAATAGCTCCCCATAAAGTCCGGACTCCGCTTATTGTATCTTTTTCAACGATAATTTCGGTAACTTCGTCCTGCCAGATGCTTAGATTTTCCGTGTTTTCAAGGCGATGTCGCCATTCTTTAATAAAACGTGTCCGGTCACATTGGGCACGCGGACTCCACATAGCCGGTCCTTTGGAGCGGTTAAGCATTCGGAACTGTATGGCTGTAGCATCGGTTACTTCGCCTGTTTGTCCTCCAAGAGCGTCTATTTCGCGTACTATCTGGCCTTTGGCTATACCGCCTATAGCCGGGTTGCAACTCATTTGAGCTATTTTGTTCATGTCTATCGTTATCAGACATGTTTTAGCTCCTGTCCGTGCCGCTGCCGCCGCCGCTTCGCAACCGGCATGTCCGGCTCCTACGACTACAACGTCAAAGTGAAATTCAGTATCCATGTGTTGGATTTTATTAATTATTCAGACGCAAATTTACGATATTCTCTATATTCGTTTGCTTTTTTCATAATTGTTTTTTGCCCTGAAGTCGTGCGTCAGAAAGAATGCGGCTTCAGGGCAAAATGAGGAACAATAGGAGACTTTAAGTGTAGATATTGGTTATAGAAGTTTATATCGTCCACCCGCCATTTGTTTGACTACTCCCGTCATTTCCAAATCGAATAATGTGGCCGAAATCTGTTGTACAGGCATGTTGAGCGTAATGGCCAGTTCGTTGAGTCCTCGGCCGTCGGAGTTTTGAAGGGCGTTACATAACGTTTGTTGCTCTTCCGTCAGATTTGGAAAAAGTTCGCGCTGTATTGGTTTTGTTTTTTCATTGGTTGTTTGCCATCCCAAAGCTTCTACGATGTCTTGTGCCGATGTTGCCAATGCAGCTCCGTTAGATCGTATCAATGCGTTGCATCCTTCCGAATAACGGTCGCCCACACGTCCGGGAAAAGCAAAAACATCCCGGTTATAATCAAGAGCCAGGCGAGCCGTGATGAGTGCGCCTCCCTTTTTAGCGCTTTCAATGACGACAGTTGCGTCAGACATACCAGCTACAATGCGGTTGCGCCGGACAAAGTTTCCCTTGTCAGGTACAGTTGTCGTGATGTATTCTGTGAGCAGTCCGCCTTGTTCAATCATTCGTTTCGCTGTGTCGCGGTGCATCGCCGGGTATATTCGGTCCAGCCCGTGAGCCAAAACTCCAATCGTTGGTAATCCCGTCTCAATACAAGCTCTGTGTATGTGGATATCAACTCCGTATGCAAGACCGCTAACAATCAGAGTTTCAGGTATTATTTTGCTTAAATCTGTGATTATATTTTGACATAATTCTTTGCCGTATTCAGATATTTTTCGTGTTCCTACTACTGAAATGATGCGTTGGGCATTCAAATCGGCATTTCCGCGGCTGAAGAGTACCAAAGGCGCATCCGGACATTCGCGCAGTCGGGCAGGGTACTCCGGTGCGTTCAGTTCAATGGGCCGCACATTGTGCCGTTGGCAGAAATCCAGTTCCGTTTCAGCCCGTCGCAGGGCTTCGCTCCAATCAGTCAGTGCGGTTCGGGCACGTCCCTCTATTTCTTGGCGGTTGTCGTATACCTCTCGTGCACTGCCGTAGCGGAGATAAAGTTGTGTTGCTGCCGCACGACTCAGGCCGTTGAGCAGGGTGAGGGCTATGGTGTGGATCATTACTTACATGCAGAATGAGAAAAACAATCGGATGAGGCCTTTAATGAGTTTCTCGGCCTTTTTTATATTGAAATCCTTAAAATCAGTGTGACAGAGTGAATTTCAGAGACAGAACAGGCTGTTCAGTTCCTCACAATCGCGCAGGCGTCCGTTGATGAGGCAAACCGTTTCTACCACAGCCTTGATGACCGGTCGTTCGTCAGGGAGGCGGAAAATGTCTTGAATAAAAACATATTTGATGCCCTCTTTGTGCAGAGCCAGACGCGAAACAAACGAGTCGCCACTGCGCAGAGGTAGTTTGAATGCCATGTTCAGTCGTGCCACAACGGCATCAATGCCCCGTTCGTGAAGATCGGCAAAACTGATGCCATGTGAACGCAGAAATTCGTGACGGGTGTGTTCAATATAATGCTGGTAGTTGGCATTGTTCACAATCCCCTGTAAGTCACATTCGTAATCGCGTACCTTTAAGGTTATTTCGAAGGTGTAGTCCATTGATTATTATATGTTTGATAGCTGATGGTTCTTTCGTTTCCCAGCCAGATATGCCGCTCCGAACCGGCATCGTAGGCAATCTTTTCGGTCGCAGTAATGGTGTCGCAGCCGGATAAGCGCCTGACTTTCGGCGGCCGAGGTAGCTTTCAGTCCTGCCGCTTCCCATGAGCGGGTGATAAAGTTTTTCTCCGCACGTGTATGCTCCAGGAGTTCAAACGCCCGTTCACACAATGCCTCGTCCATGTGTGCCCGTCCGTAGGCAAAAATCAGCGGTGCGGCAGCGTTAATGACGAGCAAGTCAATCGAAGTGGCCTGCAATGCCTTTTGCTTGCGTTGGCTTTCCCGTCCGAAGCAATAGTGAGTTTCCCAGTAAGGAGTTACGGATGCGCTCAGAAGGGCATGGAAATCTGACGGTTTCCGTGCTTCCAGCAAACGTGACAAATCAAGTCGCCGGCTGTGGTATAGGTCCACCAGTTGCGCCAGTCTCACGTGTGGAAAATTCTGCGGTCTCATGCGCAGAAAGCGCCATGCCGTTCCCGCCATCGGCGTAAGGGAGAATTTGTGTGTCAGATACGTATATTCCTTTTGCAGGCGTATGAAGTAGTTGTCACGTCTTTCGGGCGCTACCATGTCATCCGTCAGCAGTCCCGCTCCGCCCAGAAAGAATGCCTCCACCTGAAAGCGGTCGTCGCGGTGTTTGGCTACGGCTCCGAGCGGCAGTTCCGCTGCCCATTGCTCAAAAGCCTCTGCGTTTACCCCGAATCCGAAGCTCCTTGCCAGTGTGATAAAGAAGACGCGTTCCCAGTCGCCGCCTGTCCGTTCCAGCCACGCATTCGTACGCACCGTCTTTTCTTCCAGCCTTTCGGCCGTGAGTGCGCTGAGCCATGAGGCCGCTGTCAGTGTGTCGATGTGCGGAATGGCGCGATGGCAAGGCGGGTAAGTTTCCTCTGCCAGCAGTTCTTCATAGCGGCGGTTCACTTCGGTCGGCACCTCCAGCCGTACTTGCGGCAGCAGGCGCCCTGAAAGTGTCCGCGCCTCGTGGTCCACAGTTCCGCACACGTGTAGCACTACGTTGTCATAGGCTGCATTCGTGTCGTGGCGGTGCCTGTACCAGTCGGAGGCGCGTTCGTGCAGTTCCACGTTGCCCACCCACAACTGTCCGCCCACTTTCACTTTGGCGTTGAAAAAGTCCGGTCCCGCGTGCATGTTCGGCAGTCCCGTGTCTATGATGTCGAGATTCTCGCCTTCCTCTGTGCGTAGCCCGCTGTCAGGAAACATCCGGTGTCGCCACACGTAATGCAGGAGTTTTTCCATGTTTGTGTTCATATTGGTTAAACCCGCAAAGATAAGCCTTTTGCGCTTAATGGTGAAGTCTAGGGCCTGTATTTTAAATGCAAAATGCGAATAGATGTTTTTTCTTTGTGATGCATAATAAAAGCGGGACTTCATGTCGAGAAGCCCCGCTTTTGTATGGTGTTTGAAAGTAATGTTTCGTGGTGTATGTTCGTTTTTGTCGCTGTTCTGTTTTTTTAGGGAACATATGTTTCCCAACTTGATATGGGAATAATTACACCTTCTTTTTTTGCTAAATCGCGTTGTGTACGCATGCTCTTTTGATATACCCTGATTGTTTTTTTAACGGATGGTGCTGTTTTAGGGTCACGTATGGCATTGCTTCTAGCTTCATTACTTACTTTATCGGCCAGTTGGTTGTATCGTGTCTGATACATTCCAGCCTTTCCTCCTGATCCTGATGCACCGCTTTTGCCGCTGTTACCGGCGGTTGGAACACCAGCCCCGGTCGTTCCGCCGCTTTGGACACCTTTCACCGCCGAATAAGTTGTTGCCGCCGTCATCGCTACGGCACCGGTAATCATCAGCGTGTTGCCCACCCGCTTCCAGCGGCGTTTGCGCCGGTCGTTGCGGGCCTCCTTCAAGCAGGCGGCTATTTCCCGGTCGTCGGGCGCCAGTTCGTGTGCTACTTTCAGGCGGCTCATGCCCTCTTTGTAGTTGTTTCGCGAGAGGTCGATGAGCGCGTAGTTGCATTGGGCTTCCGCCGAAGTGGGGCGCAATAGCAATGTGCGGTAATACAGCTGTGCGGCCTCCTTGTCCTCAAGCGTCGCGGCCTTTCCCAGCAGTGCTTTCACTAGCCCGTCGTCCACAATGCCCTCAGAGGTAATCGTTCCTTCGTATCCCTCAATCAGGCAGGTAGCTTTGCCGCTCTTTATGTTTTCTATTTTGTCCACCACGTTGGGGTGGCATGTCTTTCCGCTCTCTGTCACAATCTGGTCACGTGTGGAGCCGTCAGTCATCACGGTGGTTCTGATGAAACACCTCTCTTGCGGAAAGTAACGCACCGCCTTGTAGCGTGCCGGTATCAGAATGCGTCCCCAGGCGTCAGCCACGCCCTGACTGCCCTCCTTGTCTGTGATCAGGTAAAAGCCGTTGGAAAGTGCCTTAAAGGCCGTGTAGAGCGGTCTGACGAGCCATGCCGTGTCGGTGCGTGCAGCTTTCAGTCCGTATAGTCCGCCCGTGATCGCCGCTTTCTCCACTTTCGGCGCCGCCGGTCTCCACTGTGCGTTGCTTATGCGTGCGTCCACCTCTTCGGCCGTAGCTCTGAGACTCTTCAGTGCCGCTGCGTTTTCTCCGCTTTCCACAGCCGCTTTTGCCACTGCCGCCGCGGTGTTGTACTCCTTGTTCTTGATGGGCACGTAGCGCATTGTTTCTTCCGTCAGGTGGTGGCATGGCACGATGAGTCTGCCCGTGATGTCTATCGCGCCGTATTTCTTGTTCATTCTCACCGTGGCCACGTAATTCTCTGTAAAGGGGTCGGCTTCATCAAATTGCGGACGGATCACCATGCGTCCCTTTTTGTCTATGTAGCCGAATTTCCCGTCCACCTTTACCGGGGCCAGTCCGTGGCTGAATCCGTGGAGTTTGTCGCACGGCTCGAATTGAGGGGCAATGACATAGCGGTTGGCCGCATCGATGAATCCTACTTTGCCATGATGTTCCACGCCAGCCAGTCCCTCGCCGAATTCTTTGGCCGCAGTGGAGTAGAGCGGGCTTATGGTCCACTCATGTTCCCCCAGACACTGCAGTTCCTCCACATTGTTGCCTGTAGCCACCGTGTAGGCCCACCATCCCTGGCGTGTGCCTTCGTTGGTGTAGCCGTAGGTGCCGGTGTCTTTGAATTTTCTGGCGCGCAGAACGATACCGTCTTGGGCGGATAGTGTCGTATAAAAGCTAAAAGCGAATAAAAACAAAAGAAATCGTCTCATATCTGTGAAATGTTGTTATGAAAAAATAATAAATAATTTGATTGCAAAGATATGTGATTTCGCTTATACGGCAAAAAATGACAGAAAAATAAATCGGTTGCCTCCGCAACCGTCAGTTGGGTGTTCCGGTGATCTGTTATGCCGTTTTCGGATGAGTCGGGTGCGGATGTGCCGGTTGGGACTGGGATGTCCGTCTGTTTTGGGGAACTCTGAGGCCGCCGGCAAGCTTCGCTGTCATGTTCCGGCTTCCGGCCAATGAAGGTCATTATTGTCTTCCTCCGTTTTTTAACACAATTTGCTTTCCGGTGGAAATTTCAGTATCTTTGTAACAGCCGGGCGGCCAATCTCATAGAGACTGGCCGCTTTTTGCTTGTTTTCAAGGCTTTTAAAAGGCAAAAAAGCCCTTTCCTCAATTCCGAAAAGCATTACTTGGAATTTGAATTCCCCGTATCGGCGTTGAAATTCCGATACGGACTTTTTCGTTCTCCATACTTCAAACCTTTGTTTTACCACTTGCATTTGTAACAGAACGTTAAAAACGTTAAAAGAACACCGGAGGCGTACCGGCTGTGCCTGTTGTTTTTCTTTTCACGTCAGGAAAAGTTCCGAAGTAATCGGAATCAGCGCCGATACCTTTGCTTCATCTGCAGAACACTACCGGTAAAATAAAAAATTGGATAACATTTGAGGCGTTGCGCAACGCCATTTCCCCTCTAAAAACTATTGAAACCATGAGAACCATTAATCTGGGTACGGCCAACCGTAACCCGCTTAACATCCGTTATTCGGCCGCCAACCGCTGGCTGGGACTCCACCCCGTAACGCCCAACGTGAAGGGCTTCTGCAAATTCATTGCGCCGGTTTACGGCTACCGTGCCGCCGTTGTGCTGATGAAGACATACATGCGGCGCTACGGGCTTGACACGCCGGCCGGCATCATCAGCCGCTGGGCGCCGCCAAAGGAAAACCGCACGGAACTTTATATCGCCTGTGTGTGCGGTCGCAGCCGCCTGGGGCGTGACGAGAGAATAACCGCCGAAGGTCCGGAACTGGCCCGCCTCATTGCCGCCATGGCGCGGCAGGAAACCGGTGCCCGCATAACGCCGGAGGGCGTTGACGACATCCGCCGTAAGTTTAACGTTTAAAATCTGTAGGACTGATGACTGAACGACAACATCTGCCCCAGCGGCGCACGTCACGCCGCCGAGTGGCTGAGCGCTGTTTTGGCAACACGAAGCCGGCTGTGGCCGTAGCCCGCTTGCGCCGCTGGATTGCCGGCGATCCGGAAATGCTCTCCGAACTCAGAAAGGCGGGCTACAGAAACGGCTCGCATTACTTCTCGCCTCGGGAGATGGAAGTGCTCAAACGATATCTCTTATGAGGCGACCCCTCTGACACCATCCAGTCATGGAAACGGTCAGGCGGGCAGACAACGGATCGAATGGTCCGCAGGTCTGCCCGCCTGAGTATGCTGGCTTCCGATGCGTAAGATCGGTCACTTCTTATTTCAGCGCTGCCAGCGCCTTTTCGTAGTCCGGTTCGTCGGTGATTTCGGGAACCACCTCCTTGTAGACGATAGTTCCTGACTCGTCTATTACGATGACAGCGCGTGCCAAAAGCCCTTTGAGCGGACCGTCCGTGATGCCCAGGCCGTATTTTTCATCGAAGCACTTGCAGCGGAATGTGCTCACGGCCACTACGTCGTTCAGCCCTTCTGTTGAACAAAACCGGCTTTGGGCAAAGGGCAGATCCTTCGACACGCATAGCACCACGGTGTTGTGGAGCGCGGCGGCTTCCTTGTTGAAGCGCCGCACTGAAGCGGCGCAAACCGGCGTGTCGAGACTGGGAAAAATGTTGAGTACCACGCGCCGGCCCTGAAGGTCGGGCAGATGGAGTACGCTGAGGTCGGCGCGCACACCGCCGAATTTAGGGGCTTTTTCGCCCACTGCGGGCACATCGCCCGATAGTTGCACTTCCGTGCCTTTGAATTTTACTGTTGTCATGTCGTGTTACGGTTTGATTCCTGAAAGTCTCCCGCAGGAGGATCGGCCATTGTCCGCCGGCCCCCTGACGGTGGAAAACTTCGGCAAGATAGCACATTTTTCCTGAGAAACGCTGGTTTTCTCTTTTTTTATGATTCATCATTATTCCTCAACGTTTGTCAGGCGTTCCACGCCTCGGCGTATAGAGTCCAGTCCGAAAAGGGTGGGGCACACCTCCTCGCGTGGCAGCCACAGGAGCTCGGCGGCGTCATCGGCCGCGTTCACTGCATTTTCGTCGGTCAGGCGGCAGCGGAAGAACATATCGGCGGTGTGTACTTCCATACCGGAAAAAAGGTAGATGTTGGGCAGGGAGAAGAGGTAGGCGGCCTCGGCTACCTCGCCGCCTGTTTCCTCGCGCACTTCGCGCCGCAGGCCTTCCTCTACGCTCTCGCCGGGGTCTACGAAGCCGCCGGGAAGATCGAGCGTTCCCCGCGCGGGGTCGAAGGCACGGCGTGTTACGAGCAGCCGGCCGTGACTGTCGAAAATGACGGCTACAGTTGCGGTCGAGGCATTGTGGTAATACGTGAAACCGCAATCGGCGCAACACTTTGAGCGGCTGTCGTGAGAGCCGAAACGGGTGGAGCCGCAACGCGGACAATACCGGAAGAGACGGAGCGGATGGTTCATGATGGTATCTTTTGTGGTTGTAGGGCGAAGTTACACATTTCAGTATAAAAGGCCTTTCTATGTGTTATGTTTTTTTTGCTGGCCGGCGTTTAATGCCGGCCGGGCTGTTTCCGCAAGGAGACAGCCCGGCTTGTCGACATGGACATAACAATTTAAATTCTCAACTTAATCCGGATGGCTTGCCGGACGGTGCAAAGTTACGGCTGTGTTTCTGATGGCACAATACCCTGTTTGGGGTATTTTCAACCTTTCTGACTTTAACGTTTTTAACTTTCCGTTACAATTGCAAGTGGTAAAACAAAGGTTTGAAGTATGGGGAACGAAAAAGTCCGTATCGGAATTTCAATTCGAATACTTGGATTTTAAATTCGAATACGGGAAATTTCGGGAAGAAATACGATGATTTTCTCTTTAAACCCGGCTGAGAGACAGTGAAAAAGCGGGACTTCCGTGTGGAGCGTCCCGCTTGGCTGTTACAAAGATACTAAAATTTCCGGTGGAAAGCAAATAGTGTTAAAATCAGCGTTTAACGATAAATCAGGGTGCGGAGCCTGTCGGGGCAGTACACCTCAGCGGCAGTTTCCTGTAACTCGGCGGCCGTTATGCTGCGGATGCTGTCGAGCAGTTCCTGTACGTTGCGGTGAACGTTGTAGTGGGCGAAAACTTTGCCCATGGCCAGTGCATATCCTTCGCGGCTGTCGCACGAGATGCCTACCTGTCCGCAGAGTTGTTTCTTGGCCGCGGCCAGTTGGGCGGGAGAGAGGGGGGTGTCGATGAAACGCCGCAGTTCCCGCTCCACAATGCGCCGGCAGCGTGATATGTCGTGAGCATCGCAGCCAAAGTAAACATTCCAGTAACCGGTGTCGGGATAGGTTGACAGGTAGGCGTCTGCCGAGTAAACGAGTCCGGCCTTTTCGCGCAGACTCATGTTGAGACGCGAGTTGCCGCCCGGTCCTCCCAGCATGTTGTTGAGCAGCATCAGCGCGAAACGGCGGTTGTCGGCACCGCCGAAGGTCGTGCCGCCTATCAGCACGTGGGCCTGGTGCGTGTCTTTCTCTACAATGCGCAGCGGCTCCTCCTGTTCCGTGGGCTGTGCCGGCATTCCGGCAGTTTCATCGGAGAATGAACGGTGGCTTTCAGGCCATTCGTCCACGAGGGTGAATTGGCGTTCCAGTGTGTGCGTCACGGTGTTGAAGTCCACATCGCCATACACGAAGAATACGGCGTTTTCCGGGCGGTAGTGGCGTTGGGCAAAACGTACGGCGTCTGCTGTCGTGTATTGGCGGAGGCGCTCAGGGGTGCCCAGAATGTCGCGGCCCAGAGGATGCCCGGCATAGAGCATGGCTTCGAATTCATCGAATATAAGTTCTGCCGGCGAGTCGCGGTAACTGTCGATTTCATCACATATCACCTCCACCTCTTTGTCGATTTCGTGTTGAGGATAAATGCTGCCGAAAACGATGTCGGTGAGGAAGTCTGCCGCGCGCCTGAAGTCCTGTCGCAGCACGGTAGCATGATAGACCGTCTCCTGCTTGTTGGTAAAGGCGTTGAGGTCGCCTCCCACGCGCTCCAGTCCGTTGGATATATGGCAGGCCCTGCGGCGTTTGGTCCCCTTAAAGCTCATGTGCTCGATGAAATGGGCCATTCCGGCGTCGGGAGCGTCTTCATGGCGTGTGCCTGCGCAGATAACGTAGCCGCAATAGGTCACCTCCGAGGCTGAAGGCTCGTGGATGACGCGCAGACCGTTGGAAAGTCTCGTTGTATGATAGTTCACGGTGTTTTGGATAAGATGGTTGAAAGGATAGCCGCCGCAGCCGGTCCGTCATGCGTCCGTGCGGGGCTGTGCGTCATTGTTTTTTGAAATACCGGCCTATTACGGGCAATCCCGAAAGGGGAAAATCGTAATGTACGGTGTGTGCTACGAAAAGGGCTATGCAGCCGGTGTTGACGAGCAGGCGCAGCCAAAGCGCGTCAAAGTAGCGGCCTGTCAGCGTTATGACTGTGAAGAACAGGATGGTGATGGCTACATAAACCCCTATGCTCCGGAGCGGGTAGTTGATGGGATAATATTTCCGCCCTACGAAGTAACTGAGGAGCATGGCTGTGCCGTAGCCCGCCACACCCGCCCAGGCGCAGGCCATGTAGCCGTAGCGGGGAATGAAAAGCACGTTGACTGCTATCAGTACGGCGCAACCGGCGCCCGAGAACCATGCGCCCCAGATGGTCTTGTCGATAAGCTTGTACCAAAAGCTCAGGTTGAAATAGACGCCCATCATGATTTCGGCCGCCATGACAACCGGCACCACCTTCAGGCCCTCCCAGTAGTCGGGGGCGATGATGTGTTTGAGGATGTCCATATAGCCCGTCACCACCAGAAAGGCCAGCAGCGTGAATATGATGAAATATTTCATTGCTTTGGCATAGGTGGCGCGGTTGTCGCCCTCATTTTGCCCGGCAAATACAAAGGGCTCGTAAGCGTAGCGGAAAGCCTGTGTGATCATGGCCATGATCATGGCCACCTTGACGCTGGCGCCGTAGATGCCGAGCTGTGCCTTGCCGGCCTGTCCTTCTACAAGGCGGGGAAATATCATTTTGTCCGCCGTCTGGTTGAGAATGCCCGCCACGCCGAGTACGAGTATGGGCCAGGCATAGGCCAGCATCTGCCGCAGGAGCCGCCGGTCGAGCACCCATCGGAATCCTGTCAGTTCGCGCAGGAAAAACAGCGTGACAAACGATGTGCAGAAAAGATTGATGGCAAAGGCGTAGAACACGTCGGCGCAGTCGAGCAGGACAAAGTAAATGAGGTTCAGAGTGATGTTGAGGATGATGAAGAGCAGTTTGAGTGCGGCGAACTTGAGCGGCCGTTTCTGGTAGCGCAGGTAGGCGAAGGGTATGCACTGGAAGGCGTCGATGGCCACGCACACCGCCATCATTCCGATGTATTCCGGATGGTCGGCATAGTCGAGTGCGGCGGCCACGGAGGGGAGGAAAAACAGCACGACAGCCGCGAAGGCCGCCGCCACTGTTCCCACGGCGATGAGGGTGGTGGAATAGACGCGCAGGGGGGCTTCTTCGGTTTTGTTGATGAAGCGGAAGAAAGCCGTTTCCATGCCGAAGGTGAGCAGCACCAGCAGCAGGGCGGTGTAGCTGTATATCTCCGTGATGACGCCGTATCCGCCTGAGGCTACGGATATCTGGGCGGTGTAGAGCGGTACGAGCAGATAGTTCAGAAAGCGGCCCACGATGCTCGACAGGCCGTAGATGGCCGTGTCCTTGGCCAGGGATTTGAGATTTGCCATGATATATTTGAAAATGACGGTAGGGCGGCCGATTTTTCCGTAAAGGGAACCTGCCTCCGATTGTCGGGAAATGTTATCCGAAGAAGAAATAGCAGATGAATACTGCCGCTATGATGCCTGTCAGGTCGGCCAGCAGGCCGCAGGCTACGGCGTGTCTTGTTTTTCTTATGCCCACTGACCCGAAGTATACGGCCAGGATGTAGAATGTAGTGTCCGTTGAACCTTGGAATATGCAGCTGAGTCGGCCTATGAAGGAGTCGGCGCCGTAAGTCTGCATGGCGTCTACCATCATGCCGCGCGCACCGCTGCCGCTCAGGGGGCGCATCAGTGCCGTGGGCAGTGCGCCCACCCATTCTGTGGCCGCGCCTGTGGCCCGGAGGGTTGCACCGATGGCGCCGATGAGCCAGTCCATCGCTCCTGAGGCCCGGAACACGCCGATGGCCACCAGAACGGCTACGAGATAAGGGATGATGCGTACGGCTGTGGCGAACCCTTCTTTGGCGCCTTCGATAAAAGTCTCGTAGACGTTGATTCTTTTGCGTACCCCTGCCAGCAGGAATGTCATGATAATGGTGAAGAGCAGCACGTTGGCAGAGGTAGTGGCTACGATGTTCATTGTGGCGCCGTCAAGGCGTGAGAATCCCCACATCACGCCGGCTACGGTGAGCGACAGGCCGCCCAGTGTGAGCAGAATGGTGCGGTTGAGCAGGTTGATGCGTTGGTAGAGGCTCGTCACTACGATGCCGGCCAGCGTAGAGAAAAACGTGGCCAGAAGCAACGGTATGAAAATGTCGGTGGGCTGCGCCGCTCCCATCTGGGCGCGGTAGACGAGAATGCCCACGGGAACAATGGTCAGTCCCGAGGTGTTCAGTACGAGGAACATAATCATCGGGTCCGATGCCGTGTCCTTTTGCGGGTTCAGTTCCTGTAGGCCTTCCATGGCCTTGAGGCCCAGCGGCGTGGCGGCGTTGTCAAGGCCCAGCATGTTGGCCGATAGGTTCATGAAGATGTTGCCTACCACGGGGTGTCCCTTGGGTATGGCGGGGAAGAGCCTGGCAAAGACCGGTCCGAGCAGGCGCGCCAGAGCATTGATGATGCCGCCGCGTTCGCCTATCTTCATCACGCCGAGCCAGAGCGAGAGCACACCGGTCAGGCCGAGGGAGATTTCAAACGCTGTGCGGGCAGTGTCGAACGTGGAGTTGATGATAGCCGGAAAGACATCGACGTCGCCCATAAACACCAGTCTGACAAATGCTATGACAAAGGCTGCGATGAAGAATACAATCCAGATGTAGTTAAGCACCATAAGCTGATTTCATTTTTTTGCGTCTGCAAAGTTAACCATAAAAAGGCGGGTGCGTTCACCGGCAGTGTGTATTTATGGTCCGCCGGTCGGGAAAATGGTCTCTTCTATCACATTTTTTAGCAAAAGAGTCCGACTCCGCCTATTGATTTAACAATTAGTCGCGGCTGCCCTTTTCGTTTTAACTTTTCTTGCTTTCGGCAAGAAAATGTCGTATCTTTGTAGGAGAAATGTGCTGGGAGGTTTTTGAGACCTCTTTTTTCTTGTTTTTCAGTCATTTCCCGATAAAAAAAGTCCGTATTGCAATTTTAATTCCAAGTATTCGAATTAAAAAACGCCGTATTCCCGTATTTTTTTCATCGTTTCCACATCCGGAAATCTTTATTTCTTTGCCTTGAAACGTTAAAAATGTTAATGTCGGGAAACGGCCTCTCACCGGTATCCTGCTTAAAATAGCGCGTGCAAAGCGGTGGCGTGTGGCAAATTATCAGTAACTTTGCGCCATATATGACAGACGATACTTTCGACATACGTGCCGAGCAGCAGTCGCCGGCTCCGCCTGAACGCGACTTTGAAAACGCCTTGCGTCCGCTGGCCTTTGAGGATTTCAGCGGGCAGCAGAAGGTGGTGGAGAATCTCTGTGTCTTCGTGGAAGCGGCCAAGTTCCGCGGCGAGCCGCTCGACCATACGCTTCTGCACGGCCCTCCCGGACTGGGCAAGACAACACTCTCAAACATCATTGCCAACGAGTTGGGGGTGGGCTTTAAAATTACCTCCGGACCTGTGCTTGACAAACCCGGCGATTTGGCCGGTCTGCTCACGAGCCTTGAGCCGAACGACGTTCTCTTTATCGACGAAATCCACCGCCTTTCACCCGTGGTGGAAGAGTATCTTTACTCCGCCATGGAGGACTACCGCATAGACATAATGATAGACCGCGGGCCGGCGGCACGTTCCATACAGATAGACCTCAATCCCTTCACACTCGTGGGGGCCACCACACGCAGCGGCCTTCTCACCGCTCCACTGCGTGCCCGTTTCGGCATCAATCTCCATCTCGAATATTACGATGCCCTCACGCTGCAGCGCATCATCTGCCGGTCGGCCGACATCCTTCGTGTGCCTGTCACCGCCGAGGCTGCGGCCGAAATAGCGGGCCGTTCGCGCGGTACGCCACGTATTGCCAACGCCCTGTTGCGCCGCGTGCGCGACTTCGCTCAGGTAAAGGGAAACGGGAGTATCGACACGCCCATCGCCCGTTATGCCCTCGAAGCGCTCAACATTGACCGCTACGGGCTTGACGAGATAGACAACAAGATTCTCCTGACCATCATCGACAAGTTCAAGGGAGGTCCCGTAGGCATTACAACCATAGCCACAGCCATCGGAGAGGATGCCGGAACGCTGGAGGAAGTGTACGAGCCGTTTCTCATCAAGGAAGGCTTCATACGTCGCACACCCCGCGGGCGCGAGGTGACGGAGCAGGCTTACAGGCATTTGGGACGCGACTTTTATGCCGGCAATCCGGCTCAGCCTTCGTTGTTCTGACAGTTCGCGCGCAGGCTCTCCGGATGGCGCGCCGGCTGTGTGGCAGGTTGCGGCAGGTCTTTCGGCTTATTCCCCACTTTTCATTCATTCCAAACACATTCATCCGATGATTTCCTACAACACCATCAACGTCCGCATGCCCGCCATCAGCCGCCGGCAAGTGTCGGCATGGGTAAGGGCCGTGGCCAGACGGTATGCCCGCCGTGTGGGCGAAGTGGCCTATGTATTCTGCGACGACGAGAAAATACTCGAAGTGAACCGCCAGTACTTGCAGCATGACTATTACACCGATATCATCACCTTCGACTACTGTGAGGGCGAAGTCATTGCCGGCGATCTCATTATCAGTCTCGACACGGTGCGATCCAACGCCGAACAGTTGGGAAAGGACTACGATGAGGAGCTACACCGCGTTATCATACACGGAGTGCTCCACCTCTGCGGTATCGACGACAAAGGACCCGGAGAGCGCGAAATCATGGAGGCGGCGGAGGACGAGGCTCTGGCCATGCTCCGGCAGACGGACTGACTGCTGCACGCCGTGAGAACGGCAGGCGCTTTGCTTCCGTTACCTGACGGAGGCTGCATTTATCATCAAAAACAATAGAAACGATAAAATAACAGAAGAACATCATGAATTTTGTAGAAGAATTGCGGTGGCGCGGCATGCTCCACCAAATGATGCCCGGCACGGAAGAACTTCTTGAAAGGGAAACGGTGACGGCTTACGTAGGCATTGACCCTACGGCAGACTCCCTGCACATCGGCCACCTCTGCGGCGTGATGATGCTCCGCCACTTTCAGCGCGCGGGACACAAGCCGCTGGCCCTCGTGGGCGGCGCGACGGGAATGATTGGCGATCCCTCGGGAAAGAGTGCCGAGCGCAATCTGCTGACGGAGGACGTGCTGCGCCACAACGTGAGCTGCATCAAGGCGCAACTGGCCCGCTTCCTCGACTTTGAGAGCGGGGCGCCCAATGCCGCCGAGCTGGTGAACAACTACGACTGGATGAAGGATTATTCCTTCCTCGACTTCGCACGCGAAATAGGCAAGCATATCACCGTCAACTACATGATGGCCAAGGACAGCGTGAAGCGCCGACTCAACGGTGAGGCCAGCGACGGCCTTTCCTTCACGGAATTCACCTACCAGCTCCTGCAGGGATACGACTTCCTGCATCTCTATCAGGAAAAGGGCTGCAAACTCCAGATGGGCGGCAGCGACCAATGGGGCAACATTACTACCGGAACTGAGCTTATACGCCGCAAACTGGGCAGTGAGGCCGAGGCCTTCGCACTGACTTGTCCGCTCATTACGAAGGCCGACGGCAAGAAGTTCGGCAAGACGGAGCAGGGCAACGTATGGCTCGACCGCCGCTACACTACGCCTTATAAATTCTATCAGTTCTGGCTCAATGTGGGCGATGAGGAGGCTGAACGCTATATCAAGATATTCACCTCCCTTACCAAGGACGAAATAGACGGTCTGGTGGCCGCTCACCGCGAAGACCCGGGCCGTCGCCTGTTGCAGAAGCGCTTGGGCGAGGAAGTGACCTGCATGGTTCACAGCCGCGAGGATTATGAAATGGCCGTAGAGGCTTCGGATATCCTCTTTGGCAAAGCCACGAAGGAAAGTCTTCTGAAACTTGATGAGGAGACCCTTTTGAGCGTGTTTGACGGTGTGCCGCAATTCACCGTAGAGAAGGCTATGGCTGTAGGTGCCAAAGCCGTAGACCTCCTGGCCGGGACAACGCAGTGTTTTGCTTCGAAAGGCGAGATGCGTAAAATGGCGCAAGGCGGCGGTGTGAGTCTTAACAAGGAGAAGTTACAGGCTTTCGACCAGATTATCGGTGAGGAGGACTTCGTAGGCGGCAAGTTCCTCATTGTGCAGCGCGGCAAGAAGAATTACTTCCTCATCACTGTGAAGTGAACATGGTTTTCACGGAAATACGATTTTAACATTTCTTGCTTTCCGGCGGAAAATGTTGTATATTTGTAATAGCGGAGCGGGGCTTTCCATGGGGAAGTCCCGCTTTTTCAGTGCTTTTCTGACAAAATTAAAGAGAAAAAAGCAGTATTCTCTTCTGAAAATCCCCGTATTACAATTTTAATTCCAAGTATTCGCGTTAAAATTCCGATACGTTCTTTTTCTCTTTTCCTGTACACAACCTATGTTTTAACATACCGGAATGTTTCGGAAAGTTAAATGTGTTAAAGTCGCAAACGGTGTAGACGGCGTGAATGAGTGTATATTGGACGCACAAAAATCCCGAAAAGCCATCGTTGCTTTTCGGGATTTTTGTGGCGTTGCCGGTATGTGTGCCGGCTTGGTGCTTATTTCAGACTGAGATGTCCGTTGGTGAGCACCAAGGTATAGTTTTTGCCGCGCTTGGTAGGGAATGTAAGCGTGTCGTTGCCGTAGCGTACGGTACAGGCCTCGCCGGAGCCTGAGGTAACCACGGCTTCTTTCAGGCGACCGTTCTGCCAGGAGATGCTTACGCCGAAGTTGCCGCGGGCACGGAGGCCGCTGATGCTTCCGGCGGCCCAGGCATCGGGAAGTGAGGGCAACAGATGCAGGCAGCCGGCGTGGCTCTGGAGGAGCATCTCCGTGACGCCTGCCGTACCGCCGAAGTTGCCGTCTATCTGGAAGGGCGGATGAACGTCCCACAGGTTATCGGCCGTACCGTTCTTGAGAAGGTTGCCGTAGAGCTTGTAGGAGCGGTTGCCGTCGTGCAGGCGGGCCCATTGGTTGAGTTTCCAGCCCATGCTCCAGCCTGTGGCTCCGTCGCCGCGGTGGTTGAGCACTACGCGTGAGGCTTCGGCCAGTTCAGGCGTAGTGAGCGGCGAGATGGTATGGCCGGGATGAAGGCCGTAGAGGTGGTTGACGTGGCGGTGCTGGTCTTTGGGATCATCGATGTCGGTGCTCCATTCCAGCAGCTGGCCGTAACGCCCCACCTTGTAAGGAACGATATTGTCCAGCACATGCTGCCATTGCCGCACTTCGGCCTGGTCCACTTTCAGCGTCTTGGCCGCGTTGACGGCGCATAGGAGTATTTCGCGCGCCACGGCATGGGTGAACGTTGTCCCTTGGTCTATCGGGCCGTGTTCGGGCGAGGTGGACGGTGCGGCGGTATAGCTGCCGTCAGGGCGGTGCCAGAGGAAATCCTCGGTAAATTCGGCGCAGCCCTTGATGAGCGGGTAGGCCGTCTGTCGCAGAAAGTCGGTGTCGCGCGTGTAGTCATAATAGTCCCACAGATGTGTGGCCAGCCACGAGGCCGCCATGGGATTGTAGTTCCACGACATGTCGGCTCCTTCAAGAGGTGCGGTGAAACCGAAGATGTTGGCCGAAATGCCGGCCGCCCAGCCGCGGGCTCCCCAATAGGCCTTGGCAGTGGCCCGGCCCGGCTTTTCGAGCAGGCGGATGAAGTCGGTGAGCGGTTCGGCACACTCAGTGAGGTTGGTCGGCAAGGCCGGCCAGTAATTCATTTGCAGGTTGATGTTGTTGTGGTAGTCCACGCGCCACGGCCCGTCAACGTTGTTGTGCCAGATGCCTTGCAGGTTGGCCGGCAGGTTGCCTGGGCGAGACGATGCAATGAGCAGATACCGCCCGAACTGATAATAGAGCGTCTCAAGCATCGGATCGGCGTTTCCCTCGCGGTAGGCCTTCAGACGTTTGTCGGTGGGCAGTGCCGGTGCGTTGCCTTCGAGATTGAACTTCACACGGTTGTAGAGTGCGGCGTAGTCCTTGTAATGTTTCTTGAAGAGTTTGTCGAATTTCTTCCTGGAGGCGGCTTTCATCCACACCTCTGTTGTGGCCGACGGGTCTACGCCTACGTAAGCTTTCGGATCGTTGAAGTCAGGGTCGAAGTTCGGGCGGTAATCTGTGTCGGCCGTGAGGAGGAATGTCACCTCGTCGGCGCCTTTCACGGTGAGTGCCCCGCCGGTGTTGCTTACCGTTCCGCCTTTCGCAACGGCTTGCAGCCGAACCACGTACTTCATGCCGTTGTTGTCGAGTATGCCGGAAAAGCAAAGGCCGTTGTTGCCCTCGGCTACGAAGTTGCCCTCCGACACGGGATTGGGTTCGTAAACGAGACGCAGGTTCTGCAGTCCTTCCCCGTCAGCCTTGAAGCGCACGGCCATTACGTTGTCGGGGTACGAGATGAAGGCTTGTCGTTCGTAGGTATGGCCGTCTGTGCTGAACGTTACGGAAACATAGGCTGAATCCACCGACAGGGCGCGGCGATAGTCCGTTACGCCCGTTTCGTTGAGGCCGGTTTCGATGCAGAGCTCGCCCAGCGTGGTGAATGAGCCGAAGCGGAATTCTTCCTCACCGGTGGCTTCATAAGGCACGGTGCTGTTGAAGTTCTGCCACGTGAGACGGGAAGCTTTGTCGTTGTCGCCATCGGCGAAAGCCTGACGGATTTCAGGAATGAGGTGCGCCGACTGTTTGTTCATGTTCCAGTAATTGGCCGCACCCGCCGGTGTGCCTTTCTGTCCGGCTTTGCCGGTTCCTGGGCCGCCGCGCCAGAGGGTTTTCTCGTTGAGCGTGATGCGCTCGGTAGCGATGGAGCCTAAAATGTTGGCGCCGATGCTGCCGTTGCCCAAGGGAAGGGAACGCTCCTCCCATTCCCTGTCGGGATTGTAGTTGCGGTCGCCCGCGTTAATGGGCTTGATGCCGTTGGTGAACTTCTCGGGATGGCCGCCGTACCAGATGGAGCGGCCGTTGAGACTGGTGGGCGTGTCAAACCATACGACGTTGTTTTGCGCCGATGCCGTGACTGCAGCCAGCAGACCGGATGTTGCGAGGGAAATAATACGTGTTTTCATGCGTATGACAGATGAGAGAATGATATGGACGGATGGAAAAGGAATAGAGTGGGAGAGAGGAGGAAAAAGAAACGCGGTGAACGGTTCTTCCTTTATTGCAATATCAATGAAGAACGCCGTTCGCCGCGTTGACAGGCTTTTTATCGGTTGAAGGCCTCCAGGATTTTCGCTGCCGTAAGGGCCATTTCTTCGGCCGGTAGCTTCAGTTTTTCCTTGTGGAAGTCCATGTCGCCTTCCGATTGTAGGGGAATGAGGTGTATGTGGGCGTGTGCCACTTCAAGGCCGAGAACGGCCATTCCCACCTTCCGGCAGGGAAATGCCGCCTTGATGGCGCCGGCCACACGCTTGGCGAAAACAGTCATGCGTGCCAGTTCTTCGTCCGTGAGGTCGAATAGATAATCTTCTTCGCGTTTGGGAACAACGAGCGTGTGTCCTTGTGCTACGGGGCTGATGTCGAGGAAGGCGTAGAACTCTTCGTTTTCAGCGCACTTGTAAGAGGGGATTTCTCCCGCGATTATTTTTGAGAAAATGGTCATACCGGCAGACTTTTTTGCGTTAGTTCCGTTAGTTTCCTACCGAAATGTTGAGAATCTCGAGCTGGATGGTGCCTTGCGGAATCTTTACTTCCACGACGTCGCCTACTTTCTTTCCCAACAGTCCTTGTGCGATAGGGGTGGTTGAGGATATTTTGCCTTCGCGCAGGTTGGCTTCGCTTTCGCTCACGATGGTGTATTTCATCACCATGCCGTTCTTGACGTTTTTCATCTCTACTGTGGAGAGAATCTGAACGATGTCGCTGCGCAGTTTGCTGGCGTCAATGATTTTTGCCTCGGCAATGGCGGCTTTCAGGTTGTTTATTTTCATTTCGAGCATGCCTTGCGCTTCTTTGGCGGCGTCGTATTCGCTGTTTTCCGAGAGATCGCCTTTGTCGCGGGCTTCGGCGATTGCTGCGGAAGCGGCGGGGCGGTCAACTGTTTCCATGTGTCGGAGTTGGGCCACCATTTTGTCGTAGCCCTCTTGTGTCATGTAAGCCATAATGATTCTATTGTATTGTTTTCTTTTTTACTGGGAACGTTGATAAAAACGGAAAGAACTCCGGCCCCTCTGCGAGCGGAATCCTTTCTGCTTGTATTTGCTGTCCTCTATATGTGTTTCTTGCGGCAAAGATACGCCTTATTTTCCATCGCGCCAAATTTTAGTCTGAAAATCGTCCGTATGACTGTCGTGCCTGTAGGGCGGTAAGGCTGGATGAGATAAAAATATGTTTTTCTGTTGGTAAAGGGCTGTTTAATTTCCGGTTTTTTGTTTAGAAATGGCTATATTTGCAAAAATACATAAATATTTCGTGGGTTAGTCGTGTTAATTATTCACCAAAATCTATATTTCTTATGAACATTGTGAAAGATTCCTTTAGTAATGTGCGCGGCTTGTTTACGGGCCTGATGCTGTTGCTGGTGACGGTTGCCGTATCATCCTGTTCGGGCGACCATGCCAGAATTTTGCCCGAAGATTGTGCGGGTGTAGTGAAGATAGACGTGAAGAGCATCTTCGACAAGTCGGGGCTGAAGGGCAGTTCCGACGTCAAGGACTGGAAGGAAAAGATACTTGAGGCCGCCGACAAGGATTTTTCCTCTTCGACCTGCAAGCGGATCGAGGAGATTTTGGACGATCCTTCGGAGCTGGGCGTGGATTTGCGCAAGCCTGTCTACATTTATGCCCCTTCCAAATCTTTTCCTTATGCCGGCTTCGTGGCCAAGGTTCTCGATGACGATGACCTCTACCGTTTTCTAGAGATGATGGCCGATGAGGAGGATAATTTGGGTAAGTTCAAGGAATATGACAACTACCGCACGTTTGTCAGTCCTGACGGCAAGGAGGCTTTGGCCTTCAACGGCGATGTGCTCATACTGGCTGTGGACGTTGAAGGAGGCGGCCGTGTGACGCGCGACCTTGGCAAACGCTTCGATGAAATGGACAAAACGTCAATTCTCGACAATCCCGAGTTTGCCGAAATGGACGGTCGGGATGATGATGTGGCGATGTGCCTGATGATGGATAACCTGATGAAAGTGATGCCTGCCAGTGTGGCCGAGAACGTGAGGAAGGGCACCCAAGGTTTTGATGTGGAAGGCTATTCCGTTCTGGCAGGTCTTTCCTTCGGCAGTGAAAGTGTGGACGCCTACATGGAAACCCTGGCTATGAGCGACAAGGCTAAAAAACAAATGAAGGAAAGTGCCGACATACAGAAGGAAGTGACCGGAAAATACCTGGAGAAGGTTTCGAAGGAAGCTTTCGCCGCAGGTGGTTTCGGTTTTGACGGTCCGGCCTTCTGGAAGATGATATGCAAGAACGAGGCAGTGAGGAAACTCCTCGACGAAGAACCCGAAAAGGCCCGGATGATTGAAGACGTGGTGAATGCCGTCAGCGGTGAGGGCTTCTTTGCCTTGACAGCGCCCCGCGGGGACGATAAATATCCGTTGTTAAGTGGTTTTGTTGATATTAAGAACCGTTCGGCCGTTGATGCCCTCATGGCTGAGATAACGGGCCTCAAGGCAGACGGTAATTCTGCCGCTGCAGGGTTGGCTTCGAGCGATTCTGTGGCGGTGGCTGAGGCCTCTGAGGTTTATGATTATGATGACGCCTATGACTATTGGGAACGTGCGCCTGTTGTGCCGGAATTTTCAAGAGATCCTGTCACGGGATACTTCCGTTACTGTCTTGACCGCTATGCCGACAATCCGAAATTCGTTTCCTTCGGCACCACTGAGAAGATGTTCTTCTTCTCCAACGAAGAAGGCTTCAAGCCCGAAGGCAAGGTTTCGGCCTCGCTGGCCAAGGCCGATTACGCCGGTCGCATAAAGGGCAAGACTTCCTTTATGGTGGTGGACTTCCGCACGCTGTTCGAGAATGCCGAGATGCGTGAGGAAATAAGCCGTACTCCCTTTAAGAATTATTCCGACAATCTTTCCACGTTTGAGATGTACAGCGAGAAACCGGCCAAGGTCACGGCCTCTCTCCGCTTCAGAGATATGGGCAAGAATGAAACGCCGCTTTCGCTCATTGTCAGTTTTATAGCCGATTGCGTGAACCGGTATGCGTAAGGCTGTGCCTCCGCGGATTTTCTCCTCTTTTCGTTAAGGGGTATGTCGTGCGGCGCGCCTTGCATGAGAAGACGCGCCGCATCGTCTTTTGTACGCGCCGCATGAGGCCCGATGCGCCTTTTAACACAATTTGCTTTCCGCCGGAAAGTTTAGTATCTTTGCAACAGCCAGGCGGCCGGTTCTAGCGGAATCGGCCGCTTTTTGCGTGTTTTCCGAGGTTTTCCGAGGTGAAAAACATCTTGTTTTTGTCCCGAAAAGCATTACTTGGAATTTAAATTTCCCGTATTCGCGTTAAAATTCCGATACGTTCTTTTTCTTTTTTTCGCTTGCAACCTATATTTTAACATGCTGAAATGTTGCTGAAAGTTAAATATGTTAAAGTGAAAAGGGTGATAACCTCTAATGAATGTTATGACAGCGGTATTTTAGAACGGCAAAACGGTGTGAAAGAAAAAAAAGCACTATTTTTGCAAATTGTATTAATTTTTGCGTATTCAAAGCGCCTTGTAAGGAAAATAGTAACAACTCCATAAGTATCTGCACTTTTCAATGAAACAGTACAAGATTGTAAACAACCTTTTCGGTTGGCTGGCTTTTGCCATCGCCGCTTTCACCTATTGCATGACGGTGGAGCCTACAGCGAGTTTCTGGGATTGTCCCGAGTTCATCATCACAGCCTACAAGCTGGAAGTGGGCCACCCGCCCGGCGCCCCCTTCTTCATGCTCACGGCCAACTTCTTCACCCAGTTCACCTCCGACCCCTCTAAGGTGGCCCTGTGTGTCAACACCATGTCGGCCCTGCTCTCGGCCACGTGTATCCTGTTCCTCTTCTGGACGATTACGCACCTCACGCGCAAACTCATCTGCAAGGACGGCGTTGTTACCTCCCTGCGCCAGACGCTGCTCATCATGGCTGCCGGCCTTACAGGCGCGCTGGCCTACACTTGGAGCGACACCTTCTGGTTCTCGGCCGTGGAGGGCGAAGTCTACGCCTATTCGTCCATGCTGACAGCTCTCGTCTTCTGGCTCATCCTGAAGTGGGAGGACAATGCCGACGAACCGCATTCCGACCGCTGGCTGGTGCTCATCTTCTATCTCACAGGCCTTTCCATCGGCGTGCACCTGCTCAACCTCCTGTGCCTGCCCGCCATCGTGCTGGTCTATTATTTTAAGAAAACTCCAGAGGCCAACGCCAAAGGCGCGCTCGGCGCGCTGGCCATCTCCCTGGTGCTCGTAGGCGCTGTGCTCTACGGCGTTGTGCCCGGCATCGTTAAAGTGGGCGGCTGGTTCGAGCTCTTCTTCGTCAATACGCTCGGCCTCGGCTTCAACTCCGGTCTCATAGCCTACATGCTTGTGCTCATCGGAGTGGTGCTGGCCGCAATATGGAGCACCACGCGCAAAGACCGTCTTCTCATAACCGTGCTCTACACCCTATCGGTAGTTCTGCTCGGCATTCCCTTCTTTGCCGGACATGGCACGTTCGCCTTCCTGCTGGGCCTTGTGCTCACAGCCGTTCTGGTGTTTCTCCTGCGCTTCAGGCGCAACAATGAATATGTGCTGCGCAAGCGGTTCCTCAACACCTCGCTGCTCTGCATGCTCATGCTCATGATCGGCTATTCCTCCTACGCTGTCATTGTGGTGCGCTCCACGCAGAACACCCCCATGGACCAGGATTCTCCGGAAGACATTTTCACCCTCGGCAGCTATCTGGGCCGCGAGCAATACGGCACGAAACCTCTCTTCTACGGTCCGGCCTATTCCTCCAAGCCCTGTTTCATGACCAAAATGGTGGCCGATCCCGCCACCGGACAGATGGTACCCGCCACTTACGCCGACGCGCAGGGCAACCTCTATTACGACCGCGAGGTCATGTTTGAAGAAGGCACACGCGTACAGCGCCACGAGAAGAAACACGACAGCGACCCCGACCGCTACGACCAGATGCAGACGCAGGAGGGCGTAATCTATCCGGGCGCCATGAAGATGTTCTTCCCCCGCATCTTCTCCTGGCAGCATGAGAAGAACTACAAGACGTGGCTCGGCGACATCACTACCTATCCCGTTGAAGCTACATGGAACACCCCCACGGGCGAAGAGTACGCATCGGGTGAGATGCCGTCGCAGGCCGACAACATCCGCTTCTTCCTCTCCTATCAGGTGAACTTCATGTACTGGCGCTACTTTATGTGGAACTTTGCCGGCCGGCAAAACGACGTGCAAAGCGTGGGCGACCCGAACCACGGCAACTGGATTACGGGCATACCGTTCATCGACAACTACCTCTACGGCGACCAGAGCCTCCTGCCCGATGATCTGAAAAACAATAAGGGCCGCAACGTGTTCTACTGCCTGCCGCTCCTCCTCGGCCTTCTCGGCCTCTTCTGGCAAGCCTTCAAGGGACGCGAGGGCGTAAAGCAGTTCTGGGTGGTTTTCTTCCTCTTCTTCATGACCGGACTGGCCATTATCCTCTATCTCAACCAGACGCCTTCCGAACCGCGTGAGCGCGACTACGCCTACGCCGGCTCGTTCTACGCCTTCGCCATCTGGATAGGCCTCGGTGTCGTAGCCCTTTACGAAGGCCTGCGCAAGTTCGTCAGACACGAATACGCCGCCGTAGGCGTGGCCTCCGTGCTCGGCCTCATCGTTCCGCTGCAGATGGTCAGCCAGACGTGGGACGACCACGACCGCTCCGACCGCTATGCCTGCCGCGACTTCGGGCTCAATTATCTCAACACCCTCCCCGAAGCCGGTATGCCCATCATCTTCACCAACGGCGACAACGACACCTTCCCCCTGTGGTATGCCCAGGAAACAGAAGGACAGCGTACCGACGCTCGCGTCTGCAACCTTTCATATTTGCAGACCGACTGGTACACCGACCAGATGCGCCGCCAGGCTTACAAGTCGGCGCCGCTCCCCATAGCCTGGAGCCGCTACGAATACGTCGACAACCGCGGCGAGGGCTTCGATGCCTATGACGTGAAGCCCGAAATGCGCAAGGAGCTCGATGAAATCAAACGGAAAACGGGTGTGAATACCTATGACCTCAAGTATATCATCGACCACTATGTGCGCGGACGTGTGGCCAATGACCAGCCCGGCGTCGTTCCTACAGACTCTGTGGTGGTACCTGTCAACAAAGCCGCTGTCATCAACTCAGGCATGACGCTCCCCTACGGAAAGGATTCCATACCCGATTACATTACCATTTCCTTAAAGGGAAAGAGCCGCATCTCAAAGAGCCGCATGATGGTGTACGAGATGCTGGCCCGCAACGACTGGCAGCGTCCCATGTACATGTCGCTCACGCTGGGCGGACCCGGCAGCGAGAATTATGCCGGTCTTGATGAATATCTCGTGCTTGAGGGACTGGCTTATCGCATTACGCCGTTCCGCCATCCCCGCAACAGCGACGGTTCGTTCGCCCTGACGGTGGATTCGGACAAGATGTATCACAATCTTATGCACCGCTATAAGTATGGTAACGTGAATAAGCCCGGCATTTATCTCGATGAGACGGTCCGCAGGATGTGCAGCACTCACCGCAGCATGTTCACTATCCTGGCCCGTCAGCTCCTCAAGGAGGATAAGAAAGACAAGGCTCTGGAGGTGCTCCGCAAGTGCAAGGAAATGCTTCCTCCCGAGAATATTCCCTACGATGAGAACGACATCGAACTGGCCGATTTCTGGCTCCGCGCCGGCGATAGCAAGGAAGCCGTCCGCATAGCCCGGACCATAGGCAACCGCGGCGCCGCCACGCTCAGATGGATAAGCACTGTGAGCGACCGGCGCATGGACATGATGCACGGTACCATTGCCGCCGCTTTTGATGCGCTTACGCAGGCCTACCGGATATTGGGCGCGGCAGACCAAAAGGCAGCGAAACAATTCGAAACCACTCTGTTGGGATTGCAGAACACCCGCGCTTATCAGCTCGTAGAGTCATGGTATGCGCAACCGTCGGAGCCTGCACCGGCCGTACCTTTCAATATGGGAGGTCTGGGCAGTGATGGTCTTGGCGGAACAGGTGCCGGTTTTAGCGGCATGAATTAAAGAAAAGGCAGGCTCTGCCGCTGTTTCATGTAACGGTAATTCAATATTGCCGTTACATGAAACCGTTTTTATACAGCGGCGGAATATCTTTTGCCGGACGCTCAAAACATTTTGTCATGTTGATAGAACAACCCGCCAAATTTCTCCGTTGGCTCTATCCGCACGCCTTGTGGCGGATGGATAAGGAGGAACATGCCGTGTACCTGACGTTTGACGACGGTCCTATTCCTGAAGTCACGCCATGGGTGCTCGATGTGCTCGACCACTATGAGGTGAAAGCCACCTTTTTCATGGTCGGTGACAACATACGCAAGCATCCTGCGGAATTCGAAATGGTAAAAGCACGCGGCCACCGGCTTGGCAATCATACTTTCAACCATATCGGCGGACTGAGGCATGGGATTTCAAGTTACGTGCGTAACGTAGACCGGGCTAACGAATATCTGCACACCGACCTTTTCAGGCCGCCTCACGGCTGGATGAAATGGGGGCAATACATCTTTGTGAAACAGAGATACCGCGTGGTGATGTGGGACCTTGTGACGCGTGATTATTCCACCCGTCTTAACGGCCGCGACGTATTGCTGAATGTACGCCGTTACGCCCGCCCGGGCAGTATCATTACTTTTCACGACTCGCTTAAGAGCCACGACAAACTCCTCTATGCCCTGCCCCGTGCCATAGAATGGCTGCAATCGCAGGGATACGCCTTCAGAGTGTTCGACTGAGTTTCTTTGAAAACAGCCTGAATCCTTTAGAGTGTCCGGCAGATATCATAAAAAACCGTCGGCAGTTCAAAGTTCTTTCATCTTATGATTTTATAAGGGAAAGGATGAGAGGGAAAATCCGGAGGTTTTGAATGGCACCGCATATATAAACAGATAAGATGACACCGTTATTTCTTTCATCGGAACAGATAAAAGCCGAGGCCCGTCGCCTCGGCTTTTCTGCTTGTGGACTGGCACCGGCCGAACCGCTGCCTGCGGATTATGCCGATGTGTTGCGCCGCTGGCTGGATGAAGGTTGTCATGCCGGAATGGCCTATATGGAGAATCATCTGACCTTGCGTCTTGACCCGCGCAGACTGGTGGAAGGCGCGCGGACCGTAGTGTCGGTGGCGCTCAATTATTTCACCGGACAGGAACTTTCGCCTCGCGGTTATGCCTTTGCACGTTATGCTCATGGCCGCGACTATCATGAGGTGATGCGCCGGAAGCTGCGTGAGCTTCTTTTCGCCATTGGGTTGGAAGAGCACCGCCACGGAAGAGTATTCTGCGACACTGCGCCCGTTGCCGAGCGTTACTGGGCAGTGCGTTGTGGCTTGGGGTGGACAGGGCACAACGGACAATTGATAATTCCCGGTGCCGGCAGCTATTTCTTTTTGGGAGAGTTGATATTGACTCAGCCTGCCGACTGTTACGATTTACCGCAGAGAGCACGTTGCGGCATTTGCCGCCGTTGCGTGGAGGCCTGTCCGGCACAGGCTCTCTCAGGCGGCGGAAAAGTGGATGCCCGCCGTTGCCTGTCATGTCTTACCATCGAACACCGCGGTGCACTGCCGGCCGGCACCGGTGCGCTGATGGGCCGTTGTGTTTATGGCTGCGACCGTTGTGCCGAGGTATGTCCCTGGAACCGCTTTGCCTCTCCCACATCCGTAACCGATTTTTTTTCCTCTGATGCCCTCAGACAGATGACTGCCGAAGACTGGCAGGTTTTGGATGTAGAGCAATATCGGAGGTTATTCAAGGGCAGTGCCGTCAAACGGGTGAAATTCGAGGGCCTCGTGCGCAACATCTCAGCTCTTTCAGGTAAAAAAAACGGCTGAATATTTTGCACTTAAAGAAAAACTTTGTAATTTTGCACCGTTATCTAACGATGACACATCGAGTTTGTTCCATGGTGTAATGGTTAGCACTAGAGTTTTTGGTTCTCTCAGTCCCCGTTCGAGTCGGAGTGGAACAACTTTCCCCGTCAAGAGTCTTGCATCGCCTGATCGGTGTGAGACTCTTTCTTTATGTTGTCATTTCTTTCTTTGTCGGAAATAATTTCTTTCCGCCCGTTTTCAGATTATGGCTGCCTTACGTCAATTCCGTATCGACTACGACTTTCGCATTGACACGGACCTCCTGCATTTACGTTTTGAGGAGGCTGATGTCGCCACCGCGACTCTCCATCGCGAGGGGACGTCCGTTACGGTGCGTCTGCCGCGTGGCTTTGATTTTCATTGTCCCGGACGGCAGGAATGGGGTAACAGCGTTCTGACGGAAGTGTTGCGCCTTGTAGCGGCCGAAGTTCTGCCGCGCCGTTTGGCGAACTTTGCCCGTCAGTATGGTATTGACTACCGTCGTGTGACTATCCGCAATGTGCGTACCCGATGGGGCAGTTGCTCGTCATTGGGCAACATCAATCTGTCCTTGTGGCTCATGCTGGCTCCTGCCCGTTTGGTGGATTATGTTATCAAGCACGAGCTGGCCCACCGCCGCGAGATGAACCACAGCGTCCGTTTTTGGAGTGTGGTGGACACCATGACCGGCGGTTCCGGCACAGCCCGACGTCTGGAAAGGGAAATGAGGCTGTTCTCACGCAACTTGTGGGAGCATCCTTGAAAGGGCGGAGAGTGTGTGCCGGCGGACAATAAATGCTCTCCGGCTGTTTTAACACAATTTGCTTTTCGCTGTAAAAAGCAGTATCTTTGTCATAGCGGAGCGGGACTTCCTCATAGAAGGTCCCGCTTTTTCGGTGTTTTTCAGAGATATTCCGGGTCAAGCCGAAATTCCGGTGCATTTGTTAAAATTCGAGAGCTGAAATG
>NZ_BEWW01000313.1 GCF_002933955.1 Prevotella sp. MGM2 | reverse complement strand
TTTAAGGGGTCAATCTTATTATGCCCGAGGGGGGCAAACTCACGCGCCTTTTCCATAAGCCTCACGAAGTGCATCTTTTTCCTCTTGGAAAAACAAATCTAATTGGGTCGAATTCCATTCACTCTTCTTTAACCCAATATTAGATTGTCTTTTTCACTGCAGTAGGCTGATTTTGAGAATATCATATAAGAAAAATAGAGGCTGGATATGAATGATTTTGTGAGTAAAAAACTCCGTTTTGGTTCATTTTTGGGGTACTTATTCGGGGTAATATAATCTAAAATTAATAATAAATGCTCTTCCATAATTTATATGAAAGAGCATTATATATTAGACTAGAAAAGCTTAATCAAGCTGTGCGAGTTTGTTTTCAGAACCCAATACTTCTACTATTTTGTGTTCATATTGTTTCTGCATGTTGTCACGAGCCGGACCGAGGTATTTGCGTGGATCGAACTCACCTGGTTTTTCTGCAAATACTTGGCGGATGGCAGCTGTCATGGCCAAACGAGAGTCAGAGTCGATATTGATTTTACAAACAGCGCTCTTGGCAGCCTTGCGAAGTTGTTCTTCAGGAATACCTACAGCGTTGGGGAGTTTGCCGCCGAACTTGTTGATGGTATCAACTTCTTCCTGAGGAACGCTGGAGGAACCGTGCAGAACGATGGGGAAGCCGGGGAGTTGCTCCATTATGGCATCAAGTACATCGAAAGCCAAGGGGGGAGGAACCAAGCGACCGGTAGCGGGATCAACGGTGCACTGTTCCGGAGTGAACTTGTAAGCACCATGGCTGGTACCAATGGAGATGGCCAAACTGTCGCAACCGGTTCTGGTTACGAAGTCTACTACTTCTTCAGGTTGGGTGTAGTGGCTTTCAGCGTGAGATACTTCATCTTCAACACCGGCTAAGACGCCAAGTTCGCCTTCAACCGTTACGTCAAACTGGTGAGCATATTCTACCACTTTTTTCGTAAGAGCGACATTTTCTTCATAGGGAAGACCGGAACCGTCAATCATAACAGAGCTGAAGCCCATGTCAATGCAACTTTTGCAGGTTTCGAAACTGTCACCGTGGTCGAGGTGCAATACTATTTCGGGATGCTTGCAACCAAGTTCCTTGGCATATTCAACGGCACCTTCTGCCATATATCGAAGCAAGGTTTGGTTGGCATATTGGCGTGCTCCTTTTGAAACCTGAAGGATAACCGGGCTCTTCTTTTCTGCAGACGCCTTGATGATGGCCTGGAGTTGCTCCATGTTGTTGAAGTTGAACGCGGGAATGGCATATCCGCCGTTGATAGCGCCTTTGAACATCTCGCGGGTGTTCACCAAGCCTAAGTCTTTGTAATTAATCATAATTGTAGTAATTTATGAAGTTGAAAAAATGATTTCCACCACAAAATTACAATTTATCTGTGTCATAGGAAAATTTCAGATGTGCTTTTTTCGGAAAGACATAGTGAGAACGATGAGGTATATGGCTTGGAACATTAACATATTTAACTTTTAGAAACATTTTAGTGGCGTTTCTTATAGGGAATATGATGATGTTATGCTACTGGAATAAGGGTTGTTTAAAAAGTAATACGGATAATTTTTACAACAATACGGATAGTTTTTAAGACAAATAGGTTCTTGAGAGCCTGTATAACCTTCAGAATATATGACAAAGAGGACGGTTTATCAGAACCGTCCTCTTTGTCCAAGCAAATATACGAATTTTTTTGTTCAAAAGCAAGAAATGTTAAAATGCAGAATCGGCAGAATTGGCGTTGTTAAAGAAGATGGGAATGCAGGAACAGATAGGGGGTGACAGAAATAAAGTTTATTCAGAATGTTTGTTTGGATTTGAGGATAATAGTGTGTCGTAATGTTTGTTTATAATGATATTTTGTGTAACTTTGTTGTCGATTTTATGAAATTATTGCGGTTTGTGTAGTGAATCGCAGGTTTTATGAATAATTAAATAGGGGAACTATGGTTTTTGATTTAAATATGTTGCATCGTTTTTACGATGATTATCCCAAGCGGATTGCACGGATACGTGAAGTGATGAAGCGCCCGTTAACATTGGCGGAAAAAATACTCTATGCACATTTATACGATTTATCCTCGATAACAGAGTATAGGCGTGGCATGGATTATGCTGATTTCAGGCCGGACCGTGTGGCCATGCAAGATGCCACAGCGCAGATGGCATTGCTGCAATTCATGAATGCCGGTCGGTGTGAAACTGCTGTTCCGGCTACGGTGCACTGCGATCATCTGATAAAGGCTTCGGAAGGGGCTGCCGCTGATTTAGCCGCGGCTTGTTCGGTAAATGCTGAAGTCTATGATTTCCTTAAATCTGTGGCAGCTTGTTATGGTATCGGCTTTTGGAAACCTGGAGCTGGTATTATTCATCAGGTTGTTTTAGAAAATTATGCATTCCCCGGTGGTATGATGGTGGGAACGGATTCGCATACTCCTAATGCCGGTGGCCTAGGAATGGCGGCTATTGGGGTAGGAGGAGCTGATGCTGTAGATGTTATGGCCGGTATGCCTTGGGAGTTGAAAGTACCGCGGCTTATCGGTGTACGTCTTACCGGTAAACTGTCGGGATGGGCTTCTCCTAAGGATGTCATCCTGAAATTGTCGGGAATGCTTACCGTTAAGGGAGCTACTAATGCTATTGTCGAATATTTTGGCGATGGGGTTTCTACCTTGTCATGTACAGGACGGGCCACGATATGCAATATGGGGGCAGAAATAGGGGCTACAACTTCCCTTTTCCCCTATGATATGGCAGACCGTCGTTATCTTATTGCTACGGGGCGTTCAGAAGTGGCCGCTTTGGCAGATAGTGTGGCGGAAGATTTATGTGCTGATCAGGCCGTGATTGCGGATCCTGCTCGTTATTATGACATGGTTATAGATATAGACCTTAGTACTCTTACGCCTTATGCTAATGGTCCTTTTTCTCCCGATGTGGCTACTCCTGTGAATGAAATGAGGGAGAAGGTTACCTTACATAATTATCCGGACAGGATAGAGGTTGTACTTTTGGGTTCGTGTACGAATTCTTCTTATCAGGATTTGCTGCGTGCCGCTGCTGTGCTTGAAGCTGGTTTGAATGCCGGTTTGAATATAAAAACTGAATTGGTAATTAATCCGGGTTCGGAATGTATTCGCGCTACTGCTGAACGCGATGGCTTGTTGACGGTATTCCGTCGGGCCGGAGCTGTTATCATGTCTAATGCTTGCGGCCCCTGTATAGGGCAGTGGAAGCGAAAAACAGATAATCCAACCCGCCGTAATACGATAATAACAACTTTTAATCGTAATTTTGCCAAGCGTGCGGATGGCAATCCTAATACGTATGCTTTTATAACCTCGCCGGAAACAGCTATCGGCTATGCTTTTACAGGGAGTCTGTCGGAACATCCGGCGTGCGATGCTTCTTTGGATTTTCTAAGTCCAAAGGTTAATACTGATTTGCCTCCGCAGGGTTTTGCAGTCTATGATTCCGGTTATCTGGCGCCGATTGATGGTGCCCCCCAACCTGTAATTAGGGCCGATAGTGAACGATTGCAGCGTCTTACACCATTTGCGGCTTGGAATGGCAATGATTTGAATGGATTGCGTCTTCTTATAAAAACTAAGGGGAAGTGTACGACTGACCATATTTCAATGGCAGGTCCATGGTTGAAATACCGTGGCCATTTGGACAAAATTTCAAATAATTTGCTGATGGGGGCAGTGAATGCCTTTACCAATGAAACCAATATTGTTAAGAATGTGTTGACGGGTAAGATGGATGCTGTTTCAACTGTTGCACGTGCTTATCGTGATGCCGGCATCGGCAGCATTGTGATTGCTGAGGATAATTATGGTGAAGGTTCCAGCCGCGAGCATGCGGCTATGGAACCGCGTTATTTGGGAGTAAAAGTGATTTTGGCTAAAAGTTTTTCACGTATCCATGAGACTAATCTGAAAAAGCAAGGAATGTTGGCGCTTACATTTAAGTCACCGGCAGATTATGACCTTATACGCGAGGGAGATATTTTTGATGTAGCGTGTGCAGCCATCAGTCCTGAAACGGACATAGAAGTTCTGATACATCATTCTGATGGCACATCCCATCGCATAAAGGTCTGCCATACTTATAATGCCCAGCAAATAGGGTGGTTTCGTGCAGGAGCAGCATTGAACAGTTGAAGGTTGGAATTGTTAAATTAATGAACTGAAGAAAATGACAAAGGTAAAAATAAACGGTAATGGCTCTTTGTTAGTGCCTGATTGTGTGACAATTCCTTTTATCACGGGCGATGGTGTTGGAGTGGAAATTACTCCAGCAATGCGCAGAGTGGTGGATGAAGCAGTTCGCAAATGTTATGGAGGAAAATGGCGTATTGACTGGCTTGAAGTGCTGGCTGGTCAGAAAGCTTATGATATGTCAGGCGTTTATTTGCCAGAAGCGACTATGGCTGCTTTTCGTGAATATCATATAGGTATCAAGGGACCTCTTACTACGCCAGTGGGAGGTGGTATACGGTCGCTTAATGTTGCCTTACGTCAGGATTTGGATCTTTATGTCTGTCAGCGTCCTGTACGTTGGTTTCGTGGGATCGCTTCTCCTGTTCTTCGGCCTGATTGGGTTAATATGGTCATTTTCAGGGAAAATACTGAAGATATTTATGCAGGAATAGAATGGGAGGCCGGGAGTGCAGAAGCTCATAAATTCTTTAATTTTCTGCAGCAGGAAATGGGAGTGGATAAGATCCGTTTCCCGGAGACGTCATCATTTGGCGTAAAACCGGTTTCAAAGGAAGGTTCTGAACGGTTGATAGTTGCAGCTTGCCGTTACGCTTTGGAACATGGTTTACCTTCTGTAACTTTGGTTCATAAGGGGAATATCATGAAGTTTACCGAAGGAGGTTTCAAACGTTGGGGATATGAGGTGGCACAAAAGGAGTTTGCCCAAGAAATCTCCTCCGGGCGTCTCGTTATTAATGATTGCATTGCCGATGCTTTCTTGCAGAATGCCTTGTTGCGCCCGAAGGACTATTCGGTTGTGGCAACTTTGAACCTGAATGGTGATTATATTTCCGATATGTTGGCGGCACAGGTGG
Organism: Prevotella sp. MGM2; assembly: GCF_002933955.1. Lineage (GTDB taxonomy): Bacteria > Bacteroidota > Bacteroidia > Bacteroidales > Bacteroidaceae > Alloprevotella. The sequence continues at coordinate 10,632 of NZ_BEWW01000313.1, read as the reverse complement.
GGGGCATTGGTATTGCTCCCGGTGCCAATATCAACTACCATACAGGTAATGCTATTTTTGAGGCTACGCATGGTACGGCCCCTGATATTGCGGGGAAGAATAAGGCCAATCCTTGTTCTATTATTCTTTCTGCCGTGATGATGTTGGAATATTTGGGGTGGAATGAGGCCGCAGGTTGTGTGGTTAATGCCATTGAGACGATTTTTGACCGGAAGATGGCTACAGTGGATTTGGCACGCTTTATGGAAAACGGCATGGCTTTAGGCACTAAAGAGTTTGCTGATGAATTGGTGAGAATTATTGATGGTGTCAGCGTTTAATATTAATATCTGGATTGATTATGACTACAAAAAAAGAATATCTTGTTTATAAACTTTCAGATGAAATGAAAAGTTGTATCCGAATTGATGCTGATCTTTTTAAACGTTTGGACGTCAAACGTGGTCTTCGCAATGAAGACGGTACCGGAGTCTTGGTTGGACTGACAAATATTGGCAATGTCGTAGGATATGAACGAACATCTGAGGGATTGCACCCGATTGATGGTAAACTTTATTATAGGGGATATGAAATCGCAGATTTGGCACATGCTATAATGAAAGAAAACCGTTGTGGTTATGAAGAGGTTGCTTATTTGTTGCTTTCTGGGAAATTACCTGATAAGGAGGAATTGCATGCTTTCAGGCAGCTGATATTTGACAACATGCCTTTACAGCCTAAGACGCTATTGAATATAATAGAGTTGGAGGGGACAGATATTATGAATATTTTGGCACGGAGTGTATTGGAACTTTATACTTATGATGAAAATCCAGATGATACTTCGCGTGATAATCTGATGCGGCAGAGCGTGGAATTGGTATCTAAATTTCCGGCTATTATTGCTTATGCCTATAATATGTTACGTCATAAAACTCTTGGGCGTTCGCTTCATATTCGTCATCCTCAAGAAAATTATTCGATAGCGGAGAATTTCCTTTATATGCTTAAAGGACCTCATTTCACCAAATTAGATGCTCTTACACTTGATCTTTTGCTTATTCTTCAGGCTGAACATGGAGGGGGAAATAATTCTACTTTCACAGTAAGGGTGACATCTTCTTCTGGTACAGATACTTATTCTTCTATTGCCGCCGGTATCGGTTCTCTCAAAGGCCCCAAACACGGCGGTGCTAATATAAAGGTGCGCGATATGTTGCTTCATATTGGGGAAAATTTGAATGATTGGGAAAATGAAGAAGACATTCGTAATTATTTACGCCGGATTATTAAAGGGGAGGTTTATGATCGCTCAGGACTTATTTATGGTATCGGGCATGCTGTTTATACGCATTCCGATCCTCGTGCGGTTTTGCTAAAAGAGATGGCACGGAAACTGGCTGCAGAGAAAGGGCGTAGTGAGGAGTTTGAGTTTATGGAAAGATTGGAGCGGCTGGCTATTGAAACGGTTTATGATATTAAAGGCCAGAGTAAAACCCTGTGTGCCAATGTTGATTTTTATTCCGGTTTTGTTTATGATCTTATAGGTTTGCCAATGGAAATATATACGCCTCTTTTTGCTATGGGGCGTATAGTCGGATGGTGTGCCCACCGTAATGAAGAACTTAACTTTGAAGGTAAACGTATTATCCGACCTGCTTATCGCTGTGTAGCTGAAATCAATGAATATTCACCTCTTAATGAACGATAAATTTATTATAGTATCTCTTTTTGAGATTTTTGAAAAATTATGTATTACGTATCAAAACGTTTGGAGATCGCTTTTGCTCATCGGTTGAGATTGACTTATGAAAGTAAGTGTAACAACTTGCACGGGCATAATGCTATTGTGACTGTGTATTGTATGGCTGAAGATGTTGATGAAAATGGTATGGTCATTGATTTTACGCATATCAAACATCTCATTTCAGACCGTTTGGATCATTGTTATGTTAATGATGTTTTTGAGTTTAATCCTACAGCAGAAAATATGGCTCGCTGGATATGTGAACAAGTACCTCATTGCTATAAGGTTTCTTTTCAGGAATCTGAAGGCAATGTGGCAATGTATGTTAAAGCAGGAATGGAGAATGCAGCTTTATGAAGACTTATCCTATTAATGAAATATTTTATTCTCTTCAGGGAGAGGGATATTATACAGGTACTCCTTCTGTTTTTGTGCGTTTTTCAGGGTGTAATCTCAGATGCCCTTTTTGTGATACAGATCATAGCAGTTTTAAAGTTCTTAATGCAGAGGAAATTGTAGAGAAAGTGAAACAGTATCCAGCAACTCATGTTGTGTTGACTGGAGGTGAACCTTCTCTCTTTATCACAACAGAGTTGTTGGATATGTTGCATGCTGCGGGACGGTTTGTGGCCATAGAAACGAATGGAACTCATGCTTTGCCTATTGGCATTGATTGGGTAACGCTTTCTCCTAAAAATTTATTTATTGATGGAGGCCAACCTGTTATTAAAGTATGCGATGAACTGAAAGTGATTTTCACGGGTGATATGATATCTACTTATCCTGATATTTTAGCTAGTTATCGTTTTTTGCAGCCATGTGATACTGGTGATATTGTAGAGAACGCCAGGATTTGTAAAAATGCAGTCGCTTGGTGCTTGGAAAATCCTGAATGGCGGTTGTCTTTACAAACTCATAAAATCTTACAAATTGATTAAAGGACCAATAGTATTCTTAATCTTCCATTGTTTTAATGAATGGAAGATATGAAGCGTACGTACTGAAGGGCTTTTAATATTTAATTTTTAGAGGACAATTAAGATTATAAATAACATAAGAGTGTGACCTTTTGGTCACACTCTTATGTTATTTATAATCTGATAAGAAAATTAGTTCTTGAAGAAATCTTTTACAGCTTCGTTAGGAACCATTTGCTCGTCAAAAATATAAGCACCAGTTTTCGGGCTTTTTACCATCTTGATAACTTTCGTATATGCACGTCCGTCATTTTTACCCTCACGAAGGGTGGCGACTACTTTCTTTGCCATGGCTTATAAAGTTTTATTTAATTTCTTTGTGGATGGTCATTCTCTTGAGAATGGGGTTGTATTTTTTCAACTCCAAACGGTCGGGAGTATTCTTACGGTTTTTGGTCGTAATGTAACGAGAAGTTCCGGGCAGACCGCTCTCTTTCATTTCGGTGCATTCGAGGATAACCTGAACTCTATTGCCTTTTGCTTTCTTTCCTGCCATAGTTTCGAATTATTAGCCGATTACTTTAATATTTTTCCAATCGCAATATCCCTTGGCTACGGCGTTTGTCAACGCTGCGTCAAGACCTACTTTATTAATCATACGCAAACCGGCAGCGCTGATTTTCAGACTGATCCAGCAGTCCTGTTCTACATAGTAGAATTTTTTAGTGAACAAGTTTACGTCAAACGTACGCTTTGTACGGCGTTTCGAGTGCGAAACATTGTTGCCAATCATGGCTTTTTTTCCTGTAATTTGACAAATCTTAGACATTGCTATCGCTTGTTTTATTATTTATGCTGCTGTCAGTGAGAGATTTTTTTGCCTTGGATTTTCAGAAATTATGGTTGCGTAATCTTGGGGTGGTATCTTATATTATTCCAAGGTATTCTCCACTTACGGGGTGCAAAATTAGTATATTTCTTTTAAACAAACAAGTGAAAGTTGTTTTATTTTAGTGAGTTATTACTATTTATTCTATAACTTCGGTTTCTTCGCAATTTTCTTTTAAATAGTCGCGGAGCATGTGCATGGCAATATTAGTTGCAGAGGCCAGATTTTTGTCGCGACCATTATCTTCTTCAATTATTGTAGTGATAATATTGTCTTTATTACCTACTGCAATCCAAATAGTGCCAACAATAACGCCGCTTCTTCCTCCATCAGGACCGCCAGGACCGGCAAAGCCACTTATGGCTACGGCATAATCGGTATGAAACAGTTCATTTGCTCCTAGAACCATTTGGCGTACTACCTCTTCGCATACAGCTGTTTGTTCTTCAATAATATTGTGATCTACTTTTAAAAGTTCTTCTTTAATTTCATCAGCATAGCAGATTATACCACCTTTATAGTAGTTGGAGCTTCCGGGAACGGCAGTAATGACGCTACCAATACGGCCTGCAGTGCAACTTTCTGCTGTTGATAGTGTCTTGTGGTTACGCCATAACATTTCATTGATTTCTTTGCTGACGAGTTTGAGATCTAATTCCATGATTTTATAGTTCTAATTTTTTTGAATAGGAAATGAGTGTTATAATATAGTTCTCGAATAAGCGGGTTTATTCAAGGGACAAAAGTCTTTGTCCCGATATTTATAATAACCTGTAATGGCTATCATGGCTGCATTATCTGTTGTATAACCAAATTTAGGTATATATATATGCCATTGTTTAGAACTTTCGCGGGCTTTGAAAGCTTCTCTCAACCCCGTATTGGCAGAAACACCTCCAGAGAGAGCCACATGATTGATACCGGTTTCTTTGACGGCTTGTGATAGTTTCTTCATGAGAATGTCAACAATGGTTTTCTCAAGAGAGGCTGCAAGATCTTCTTTGTGATGTTCTATGAAGGTTGGGTTCTTTTTGAGTTCGTCACGCAGAAAATAGAGAAAGGATGTTTTGAGACCGCTGAAACTATAGTCCAATCCCGAGATGTTGGGTTTGCTGAATTTATAGGCTTTGGCGTTGCCTTGTCTGGCCAGTTTGTCTATAATGGGTCCTCCCGGATATCCCAATCCCATAATTTTCGAACACTTGTCTATTGCTTCTCCTGCTGCATCATCAATAGTTTGACCTAATATTTCAAAATCATTGTACGCATTTACTTTTATGATTTGGGAGTTACCGCCACTTACAAGTAAATTAAGATAAGGATAGGGGGGTACTGGATGCTCTTCTTCTGTTTCTTGTATGAAATGTGCCAGAATATGCCCTTGCAGGTGATTGGCTTCAATAAGAGGGATTCCTAATGATAAGGCTAAACCTTTGGCAAAAGATACGCCAACCAGTAATGATCCCATCAATCCTGGTCCCATAGTTACAGCGATAGCTGATAATTCTTCTTTTTTTACATTGGCTTGTTTGAGAGCTTGGTCTACAACGGGAACGATATTTTGCTGATGAGCCCGCGAGGCCAATTCTGGTACAACACCGCCATAAGCTTCATGCACGGCTTGACTGGCTGTTATGTTACTTAACAGAATACCATTACGCATAATGGCTGCGGAGGTATCATCGCAACTTGATTCAATTGCTAGGATGATGATATCTTTGTTAATCGATATATCATCGGAAGTTTTTATGGTGGTATGCTGTTGATGGTATGTCATTGTTTGTATGTTTTTTTTAATGCGTCAGTATTTCCAAACCTTCTTCAGTCATGAGAAAGGTATGTTCCCACTGTGCTGATGGTAGTTCGTCTTCCGTGACAACAGTCCAATCATCTTCTTCGTCAATAAAGACCTCACATGTACCCATGTTTATCATAGGCTCAATAGTAAATACCATTCCAGGAACAAGAAGCATTCCGTTATGATGAGTGTCATAATGGTCGATTTCAGGATCTTCATGGAATTCTAATCCAACACCATGTCCGCAAAGGTCACGTACTACACTGAAACCGTTTTTGTGGGCATGCTTAGATATAGCTTTTCCTATATCTCCGATGAATCCCCAAGGCTTTGCTGCTGCTGCGCCTATATCAAGACATTCTTTGGCTACTTGAACTAAGCGTTTTTTCTCTGAGGTGGTTTTGCCTATAATATACATGCGGGAGGCATCACTGTAGTAACCGTTCAGAATTGTTGATACATCTACGTTAATGATATCCCCTTCTTCCAGAATTTCATCTTCAGAAGGTATGCCGTGGCATACCACCTCATTGATGCTGGTGCAAACACTTTTTGGAAAACCTTCGTAACCTAGAGGAGCAGGAACAGCTCCATGGGCTGTTGTATAATCATAGACAATGCGGTCTATTTCTGCTGTGCTCATACCAACCTTTATCTTTTCCTCAAGAAGGTCGAGTATACCTGTATTGATAATTCCTGATTGACGAATACCCTCTATTTGTTCCGGCGTTTTGATTAAATTACGTGTTGGGACTAGTTCTCCACTATTTTGATAATCCAGAATGCGTCTGTCAAAATCAGTTATAGCTTGACCGGGAGGTGTATGCCAATTTCTTATTTTATGTTTCAACATTATTTTTATTTATATGGTGCAAATATACAACTTTTTTGAATATCATTGGACTTTAATTGTCATACTGTCTGATAAGTTATGGTTGGTGTTGCCTTACACACAATCAGATGAAAACGTTTTGTTTATTTTTATGGTGCCTGATGATAGAGCTTTGGCTATATCACTTCCGGTAGGGGATTGGAATAAGCGCAGATAGAAGTTGGGTATATTGGCTATAATCTGTTCCATAAGAGCAGCAGTCAGTGCTTCATAACGTACGAATTCTATTTCTTTGAAGTAAAACCAAAGCTCAATAGGAAGTCCATTGGGAGTTGGTTCTAATTGGCGGGCCATCAGCCATTGCCATGTTTCTTGATGGATTACCTCTGGATGGTTGATTAATAAGCGCTCAATATAATGACGGAATAAGGCAAGGTTTATTGGAGGATTTCCAGCTTTTTCAATCTCATTGCTTGTTATGATTTTGTGCTGCATTAATTGTGTGGTCTCATCTTCTGTCAACTCTCGTATACTGTTGACGTCAATGTAAAGAGCGCGTTTAACGCGTCGTGCATGGCGCATTTTCATGCCGTCCCAATTTTGAAAAGTGTCACTGACCAATGTGTAGGGAGGAACTGTACATATAGTATTGTCAAAATTTCGTACTTTGACAGTTACTAATGAAACTTCTTCTACAATACCGTTAATGTTGAGTTTTTCTATTGTAATCCAATCGCCGGGTTTCAGCATTTTATTGGTTGAAAGTTGTATGCCAGCTACTAACCCTAGTATTGTGTCTTTAAATATAAACATTAAAACTGTGGCCGCTGCACCCAATCCGGCTATTAATCCCATAGGATTTTCTCCCATAAGGAAAGCCATGATGATAATGGCTCCAATGAGATAAGTAAGCAGTTTCAGGAATTGTATGATACCGATGAGATGATGGCTTTTTAATTTATCCTGTTCGTTGGAATAAATGACAAGATTACTGAGAAATGCTTTGATTAATAATATGATAGTCAGAGTTATATAGATGCGTGTGGCGCCGCTGATAAGATTGATTGCTGTTGGAGACGTCTTTTCGGTGTAACATTGTGGCAACAGTAAATAGAAAATGATGCTTGGAACCACATGCCACAGAGCTTTAAGAACCGGACGGTTAAAGAAATAATCGTCCAATACTGTTTCGGTCTTTTCTACTATTTTGAGAATAACGGGAGTGATGAAACGATGGGCAATGTAGCCTGCCAACCATGATATGAAACCGAGGCATAGCAGTAAAAAAACAAAGATGGATTTTTCTGCATAATGAGGACTCATTCCTATGCTGACGAGCATTTGTTCTATCAAAGAGCGAATACTTTCCATGATTTATGTGTCAATCTTATTTCTCTTGTAATGAGGGGTGACGATGAATTTAAAATAGGCCATTGACATCAGGCTGAGAAAGGCTCCGATGAAGTAAACTATAGAAAAAGAGAATATTTCGGCAATAATGCCACTGCCAACGATTCCAAGACCTATTCCTACATCCCAAGATGTCAGATACGTTCCTGTGGCTGTGGCACGCTGATTGTTGGGAGCCAGATTTATGTAGAGTGAGTTATATGCTGGAAACATAATTCCAAACCCGATGCCCTGTATGAAAGGAACCAGATGGAAACATCCGATGGCCCATGCGGTGTTCCATTTGACAATATACGCACACAAGCCTAGCAGTAAAAAAGCTGAAATAACTAGATAAAAACCATAATGGATACATTCAGTGACAAATCCTCTGTCGACATAACGTCCGGCAAAAATACGCGCTAATCCCATACCAGCGGCTAGTAAAACGAAGAAGAATCCCGGAATAACGTTCAGATGGATTTGTTCTACATACATGGCCACGAAGTTGGTTGTGGCACCATAGGGAATGGACAGCAACAGTAATGCGATACTGGCGGGAATTCCTTTTATAAGTATGAAGCGGTCGAGTGATAATGCCGGGCGTTTTATGCGTGGCTTGACGGTTGTTTTTATTTGTAAGGCTAAAATAAAACCCAGCAGACATGAGCCGAAAGCAATTACGAATATGGACGGGTAGGAGAGGACGTTATGCAAGAATAGTCCCGTCATTGGGCCGAGGCTCAATGCAATGTTATTGGCTAGTCCGTAATAGCCTAATCCTTCGCCTCGACGTTCTGAGGGCATGATATCTACCACCAAGGTGTTCCCGCCAACAGTAACTGTTCCGAATGCCAGGCCGTGGGCTATGCGTAATGCTACAAACATAAGCAGAACTCCCCCTGACATATATCCTAGGAACAGAACCGTAAAGACACCGTAGGCAATCAGATAAAGTGGTTTTCGGGAAAAAGTGTCAAGTAAATAACCGGAAAAAGGCCGGATTGTTAGAGCTGAAATCGTGTAGCAACTCAAGATGAGGCCGATGGCGCTTTCCTGAAGTTGATAATTTTCTTTTAAGTAAAATGGTAGAATGGGTATGAGTAGCCAAAAGCCGAAATAGAGCAGGAAATTAGCCGTCAGAATACAACAATATGAAGAGGTAAACAGTCTGGGATGTGACATGAAATCGGTATTGTTTGGGCTGTTGAGTGCAAATATTCTATGATTCAGTTTATGGCAGTTGGATATGAGCTGTACAAAATAATGGTTCGTATGAGGCTCGTATGATAAAACGTGAAGCAGTGAACTGAAAAACTGTCACTGCCTCACGCACTAAATATTTTTAGATTAATTGGCTGATTCAAATTCCTCAAGGAAACGGATGTCATTTTCCGAGAAGAGGCGTAAATCTTTTACCTGATATTTTAAGTTTGTAATACGTTCCACGCCCATTCCAAAAGCATAACCTTTATAAATGGTACTATCTATGCCGTTTGCTTCAAGAACATTGGGGTCAACCATGCCACAACCTAAAATCTCAACCCATCCGGTGTGTTTGCAGAAAGAACAACCGGTTCCTCCACAGATGTTGCATGAAATATCCATTTCCGCACTTGGCTCTGTGAAAGGGAAATAAGAAGGACGAAGGCGTATTTTCGTATCTGCGCCAAACATTTCGCGAGCAAAGGTAAGCAAAACCTGTTTCAGGTCGGTAAAAGAAACATCCTTGTCGATGTAAAGGCCTTCTACCTGATGAAAAAAGCAGTGGGCACGTGCTGAAATGGCTTCATTACGGTAAACTCGTCCAGGACAAATAACGCGGATGGGGGGGCGGGAATTTTCCATCACGCGGGCTTGGATAGAACTGGTATGTGTACGCAGGACAATGTCCGGCTTTTGTTCTACGAAGAAAGTATCCTGCATGTCACGTGCCGGATGATCTTCTGCAAAGTTCATTGATGAGAAAACATGCCAGTCATCTTCCACTTCCGGACCGTCAGCTAAGGCAAATCCTAAATTTGAAAAAATATTGATTATTTCATTTTTAACAATGGAGAGCGGGTGGCGCGTGCCCAACTTGATGGGATATGCTGTCCGTGTGAGGTCAAGGTCGCTATAGTCCTCTTCCTGCTGGGAAAGATTGGCGCGTAGTTCGTTTAACTTGTCTTGAAGGGAAGTTTTCAGTTCATTGATGCGTTGGCCTATCTCGCGCTTTTGTTCATTAGGAACGCTACGGAATTCGCTCATTAGATCGTTGAGTAATCCTTTTTTGCTGAGATATTTAATGCGTAGAACTTCGAGTGTTTTCTCGTCATTTGCGGTTAGTGAACCAACTTCGTTCATCAGAGCCTGTATTTTCTCTATCATGGCTGTTGTAATCTGTTTTGTTTGAAGTTTTGCTTTACAATAATGTTGTGTCAAATTTTCCGCAAAGTTAATGATTTTTTTGCGGGCAAACAGTCTCGCGAAGGCTTTTTTGTTTTCAACAACAAATATGTTTTTGAGGAGCGGCGACAGCGAAAGCAAACTATTGACGTGAAAACGTATTTCTTAAAAATCTACGAGTATACTAAAAATATCGGGGCGACTTTCAAATCGCCCCGGTTTGTATATGCTTTGGTTTTAATTAGCAATGGTCAATGTTTGCACAGACACTGTTCTTGTGTCCTCGCCGTCGTCTGAATCTTGTATGTCTTGGTATATGCGCATTTCCTTACCTGAGAAACGAACAGTCCAACAATCCAACTCATCCTTATAAGGTTCGTAATCGCATAAGATACCTTGTTGTTCATCATACCATTTCCAATTATTGACTTCAACTTCGCCATTTACATAAAAACGGATAAATTTTCCCGTTGGAGTGAACACGTCTTTACAGGCTATATTGTCAAATATTTCTTCTTCATCAAACAGGTTGCCGATAACCTTGAAATGGGTATCTACTACCTGCCCGTTTTCCAATTTCTTCTTACCACGAGCGATATATTTGCCATTCCAGTAACACCATACATCATGGCTGATGTAGTTCCATGTCCGGCAAAGACTTGCTGTAGCGTCTCCTTGTATGGGAGTAATCAC
>NZ_BEWW01000312.1 GCF_002933955.1 Prevotella sp. MGM2 | reverse complement strand
CATATTTAACTTTCCGCAACAATTCCGAGTGTTAAAACATAGGTTGTAAGTAGTGCAGAAGAAAAAGTCCGTATCGGAATTTTAACACGTATACGGGGATTTTGAATTCGAATACGGGGATTTTCGGGAAGAAATACGCCGGTTTTCTCTTTTATTCCGGCTGAAAAACACTGAAAAAGCGGGACTTCTCCGTGAAGAGTCCCGCCCCGCTGTTACAAAGATACGACATTTTCCGGCGGAAAGCAAATTGTGTTAAAATCACAGACAAAGGCCAATGTGGCCAAACAGTTCTTCCGATTTGCATTAATTTAAGATTTTTGCAACCTGTTTGCAAGAGATATTTTTTAATTTTGCAAATCAAAGAAAACTTCATGCGGGACGCAACCACGAACCGGATGCTCTATGAGGTCCCGCTTCCCTCATCGCTGTAATATTTTAAAATGACGCATAGCCGCTGCAACATATTCCATGTGCTATCGGCCGTTATCCTTGTCATGACGGCCACTCTTTGGCCTCATCACCACCATGGCGATGAAGTTTGCTTCGGTACGGAGTTGTGTGACAACCGGCAGCACGGCGAGGAAGAGGTTCCCGGCCACACCGGCTCCAAGGAGAAAGACCACGGACAATGCAGCCTGAAAATGGCGCGCCAATCTGCCATAACGGGTAAAAAGGCCGACGGGCAGATGGTATTGCCGCCAATGGCCATGGCTGGCGAGGGGGCAACGTTGCCACCACTTATCCGCCACTGTTCAGAACGGCTGGAGCCTATACCCTTTTACAGGCTGAACAGTCGGTTGGCGCCGGCAGATGCTCTGAGAGGTCCTCCTTCTTTATAAATCCCCTCATTAATTGTTTTTTCAGAACCGGAAAGTTTCAGTTTTCCGGCTTCACTCCTATTTCCCACGCCATTACAACGGATACGGGCCATACCGGCTTACCGGTTGCCGGTTTCGTTTGTCATGGTCATAAATCCCCCTATTCTCCTAATAAAAGACTCAACATGAAACATTCATTCTATCTCTTGTGGCTCGTCATTTCCGCAGCCCTGACTGTTGCCGGATGCGACCACGCCGGCCATAAAGGCCATGACAAACCCGATGAAGAGAAAAAGGAACACGCACATGGCGAAGACGAAATCCTTTTCTCTGAGGAAAAAGCCAAAGCGGCCGGCCTGACTGTCGAAACGGTACAGAAAGGCGATTTCTCAGAGGTTGTGGAAGTGAGCGGCCGTATATTGCCGGCCCAAGGCACCGAAGCGACCGTTACTGCAACCATGGCCGGCATTGTAAGCCTGCCCGCAACGCCGCTCACCGACGGGGCTCCCGTCAGACGAGGACAGCCGCTATTCACCGTTTCGGCCGCACAAATGGCCGACGGCAACCCCGCCGCCGCCGCAAAAGCGGAACTGGAAACCGCAAAAGCCAATTACGAACGCATGAAACTTCTGGCAGAAGACCGGCTGGTAACGGCACGCGAACTTGACGAGGCGCGGCAACGCTATGAAACGGCACGCACCACAACGGCCAGTCTGGGAGGTGGCAACCAAACACGCGCGGTGACCGCACCTGCGGGCGGATACATAAAGAATGTCATGGTGAAGGACGGAGACTACGTGAATGCCGGACAAGCCCTGGCCACCATCACGCAAAGCCGCCGCCTGCAACTCCGCGCCGAACTGCCCGAACGTTTCTACAACTTCCTGCCACAAATCAAAAGTGCCAGTTTCAGACCGGCATACGCGGAAAACGCAACATCCTACAGCCTCTCAAACATGAACGGCCGTCTGGTTTCAAAAGGTCAGGCAGCGGATGCGGCAGACTTCTTCGTGCCCGTAATCTTCGAGTTTGACAACGTAGGCAACATCGTGGCGGGCAGTTACGCTGAAGTCTACCTTCTAGGCAACACACGCCGGAATGTCATCAGCGTCCCCTCAGCGGCACTTACCGAAGAGCAAGGCATCTTTTACGTCTACCTTCAGCATTCCGGCCACTCCTACCTCAAACAGGAAGTAACGTGCGGGGCCTCCGACGGGACACGCGTTGAAATAACCTCAGGACTCAAAGCCGGCGACAAGGTGGTGACACACGGTGTGACACAGGTGAAACTTGCAGCCAGTGCCGGCACCATACCCGAAGGCCACGGGCACAGTCACTGACATCCGAAAGTGTAATCATCAAAAGAAAAATGTGATGCTCAACAAAATCATATCCTTCTCCCTGAAGAACCGTCTCATCATCCTCCCGGCAACCATATTACTGCTCATCGCCGGTTGCTGGACGGCGTGGCGCATGGAAGTCGATGTCTTTCCCGACCTCAACGCCCCCACTGTGGTAGTGATGACCGAAGCAGGCGGAATGGCCGCCGAAGAGGTGGAGCGCCTCGTCACCTTCCCCATCGAAACCGCCGTCAACGGCGCTACCGACGTACGCCGCGTACGTTCCTCATCCACCAACGGATTCTCCGTAGTATGGGTGGAATTCGACTGGGGAACAGACATCTACAGAGACCGGCAGATAGTCTCTGAAAAATTATCGACCCTGGCCGATGATATGCCCGACGGTGTGGGTCAACCCACACTGGGACCACAGTCATCAATCATGGGCGAAGTCATGTTCATCGGACTCACGGCCGACTCAACGTCACAGACTGACTTGCGCACCCTAGCCGACTGGACCGTTCGTCCGCGGCTGCTATCAACAGGCGGTGTGGCACAGGTCACCGTTATGGGCGGCGACATACGGGAATACCAAATACAATTCCATCCCGAGCGCATGCGCCGTTTCGGTATAAGCCTCACGGAAATACTCAACGCCACACAACAAATGACACGCAACACCAACGGTGGCGTACTCTATGAATATGGCAATGAATACATTGTCCGCGGGCTGCTCTCCACTACCGAAGCCGCAGACATGGCTCAGGCTGTCATCAAGCAGAACAGCAATGGACAGCCGGTAGTTCTGGCCGATGTGGCCGATGTGCGGCTCGCCACAAAAGCCCCGCGCATAGGACTAGCTTCCATATCGGGCAAACCGGGCGTATTGCTCACCGTAACAAAACAGCCCGCCACAAGCACACTTGAACTGACCGAACAACTCGACAGCACCATGGCCGCGCTCCGCGTATCGCTGCCGGCAGATGTCAAGGTGAATACACAGCTCTACCGCCAGCAATCTTTCATCGACTCTTCGATCTCCAATATCCAAAAGTCGCTCATCGAAGGAGGTATATTCGTCGTACTCGTGCTTTTTATTTTCCTCATGAACGCCCGCACCACGTTCATATCACTCCTAACTATTCCGCTCTCGCTCCTAGTCTCGATCATCGCATTAAAGCTCATGGGGCTGACCATCAATACGATGAGCATCGGAGGTATGGCCATCGCCATAGGATCGTTAGTCGACGACGCCATTGTGGATGTAGAAAACGTATTTAAAAGGCTACGCGCCAACCGCCAGTTACCGGAAAACGAACGCCGGCCTTTGATCAGCGTGGTGAAGGAGGCTTCATGTGAAGTGCGCATGCCTATTCTTAACTCCACGCTCATCATAGTGGTAAGCTTTCTACCTCTCTTCTTCCTGTCGGGCCTGGAAGGGCGCATGCTCGTACCCCTAGGCGTCGCATTCATTGTATCGCTTTTCGCTTCCACGCTTGTGGCGCTGACGCTTACTCCCGTGTTGTGCAGCTATTTACTTGGCGACCAAAAGAAAGAGTTGAAAACACCGCGCTGGGTAGAACGCATGAAAAAGGGTTACGCCGTGTTGCTGCGGAAGGTACTCCACTGCAGCCGCCTCATAAGTGTGGGCGTAGCTGTACTTTTCATATTGACGCTCTCGGGCTTCTTTCTGATAGGGCGCTCCTTCCTTCCGCCGTTCAACGAAGGCTCATTCACGATAAATGTAAGCACACTGCCCGGTATTTCACTTGACGAAAGTGACAGCATAGGCCGGCGTGCCGAACAGCTGTTGCTGACTATTCCTGAAGTAAGGGACGTGGCCCGGAAAACGGGACGTGCCGAACTTGACGAGCATGCGCTCGGTGTAAACACCAGTGAGATGGAAGTTCCGTTTGAACTGCAGGGACGTTCGAAAGAGGAAATCATGAATGACATACGTCAGAAACTTTCCATTCTTTCGGGAGTCAATATAGAAATAGGACAGCCCATTTCCCATCGTATCGATGCCATGCTTTCGGGCACACGCGCCAATATAGCGATAAAGGTGTTCGGCACGGACCTTAACCGCCTTTACAGTTTGGGCAGCGAAATTAAAAAAGCCATAGCGGATGTGAAAGGCATAGCCGACCTTAATGTGGAACAGCAGGTGGAGCGGCCTCAACTTACTATCAGTCCGCGCCGCCAGCTCCTTGCCCGGATGGGGATAACCTTACCGGAATTCTCACAGTACGTGCGGGCGGCCTTGGCCGGCGAGGTGGTATCGCAAATCAATGAAGGCGGGAAAACGTTTGACCTTACTGTAAAGGTGAGCGACAACGACAGGCAAAGCATCGAACGGGTGAAAGGACTGCTCATTTCCACTGCCGACGGACAACATGTACCTCTTGAAGAAGTGGCCGACATCCGTTCCACATCAGGTCCCAACACGATTAACCGCGAGAACGCCCGCCGCAGAATCGTAGTATCCGCCAACGTGGCCGGACGAGACATGAGTTCCGTCGTGGCTGACATCAGACAAAGAATAGACACGAAAGTAAAGTTGCCGCAGGACTACCACGTGGAGTATGGCGGCCAGTTTGAAAGCGAAGCCTCTGCCTCGCGCACGCTGCTTTTCCTTTCCGTAGTGAGCGTTGTGGTCATCCTTCTGCTGCTGTTCTTCCAGTTCCGTTCCTGGCGCCAGTCCGTTGTCGTGTTACTCAATCTGCCCCTGGCTCTGACCGGCGGCATACTGTCGCTGCTTGTGACGGGCAGCGTCATAAGTATTCCGGCCATCATCGGCTTTATATCGCTCTTCGGCATAGCCACGCGCGGCGGCATGCTCCTCGTAGACCGTTATAACGAATTGCGGCGCAGGGGCGTATCTCCTGAAGAAAGTGTGCTCGGCGGTTCTACGGACCGACTTCTTCCCATCCTCATGACAGCACTTACCAGCGGTTTGGCTCTCATACCGTTAGTGATAGGGCACGACCTTCCGGGCAACGAAATACAAAGTCCTATGGCTACGGTCATGCTCGGCGGACTTTTCACCAGCACGCTGCTCAACCTGATAGTAATTCCCGTCATTTACCTGCGCTATTGCAGCAAGACCGCCATAGGCGGAGACGAATAAAATCATATTATCCGATGAAAATGAAACGACACTTATATATATTGTCCGCTCTTCTTTGCCTGCCAATGCTCTCGGCAGCCCAAAGCGGCGTTGCAGAGCGCCGTTCCGCGCTGCTCGACAGCATAGTGAAAGGCAACACCACCCTGCGCGCCTTGCGCCAGGGAGTGGAGGCCGGAAAGGCGGGTATGGAAACCTCGCTCCGCCTCCCCGATCCCGAAGTGGGATTCTCCTACAAATGGGGCGCGCCGGCCGGAGTTCCGGCCGTAAAAGGCGTTGACGTGACACAGCAACTCGACTGGGGAGTCCTGACAGGCCGGCGTCGCCGGCTGGCACAAAGCGGTGCCGGCAAACTGGAACAGGACTACCGCATCAGTCTGCGCGACATGCTGGCGGAAGCCGACCGCATTATCGTCAACCTGACTTATTACAATCTCCTGTGCGACGAACTGAAGCGGCGCCTCGCCGTGGCTCAGGAAGTCATGTCGCTATGCAGCAAACGCTATGAGCGTGGCGACCTCAACGCCATTGACCTCAACAAAATACGCCTTAACACCACTTTGGCGCAAACGGAGCTGAAGCGCGCCCTGTCCGAGCGGCAGTCGTTACAATTCGACCTTAACCGTCTAGGAGGCAAAGCGGACTTGGCGTGGAACGACACCGTGTACGCCGTTCCCGCCCTACCCCCACTGGACGAACTGCGCTCAGACATCGAAACCGCCAGTCCGGAACTGGCAGCGGCCGACGCCGCCATCCGCCAGGAGCACGACCGCCTGCGTCTGACCCGCACAGAAGGACTTCCCAACCTTTCGGTAGGCTACACCGGTGAGTACATCAAAGGCGAGAGACACAGCGGCGTGACCATCGGGCTGAGTATACCCCTGTGGGGCAACAGCCGGAAAAAAACGGCCGAGAGCCGCGCCCTGCTGGCCCTATCGGAAATGGAACGCGCTGATGCCGCCAAACGGCTGGAAACGAATCTGATGAAGCGCTATGCCTCTGCCCGGAACCTGCGCCAGACAGCCGACAAACTCACAGAAGACCTTGCCCGGGCAGACAATGCACATCTGATCCGCCGTTCGCTGGAGTTGGGACAGATATCGCTTTTGGACTATCTGCTGGAAATCTCCTTTTACTACAACGCGCGCACACAGCAACTTGAAGCCGAGCGCGACGCCCAGATGGCTCTTGTGGAGTTGTGGCAACTCATAGACAAAGAATAAGGACCATTTACCCACGAAATGGCAAACGTCTCCGTACAAAGAGGGCCTATCGCCTTGCCTGTACGGAGACGTTTCCTTTATTGATATAGCCGGATGCTCTTCCGCTGCAATCGAGAAAATGTTTTCAACCATTCTGTAATCAATAGAAAGCCCTTTTCAACTTTAACATATTTAACTTTCCGCAACACTTTGGAGTGTTAAAACATAGGTTTGAAATAGTGAAAGAGAAAAAGTCCGTATCGGAATTTTAACTCGAATACTTGGAATTTAAATTCGAATATGGGGATTTTCAAGAAAAAATACGGCTGAAAAACATTCGGACAGGCTTGAAAAACACTGAAAAAGCGGGACTTCTCCGTGAAAAGTCCCGCTCCGCTGTTACAAAGATACGACATTTTACGGGCAAAAGCAAATTATGTTAAAACGACCGCCGGGGAACAAATTCGTTATCTTCTTTGACATCAGGCATGCCCTGCGGGAACATTTTTCCTTCCTGTAAAAATTATGAGGACATCCATAGCCTCAACGCAATAAATCATGCAATTCATTAGGAATATTGTAAAAATATTCGTATTTTTGCCGAAAACATGAATAAACAATGAATATTCCTAAAATAATAACTGCGGCCGAAGCGGCTGCCATGATCAACAACGGAGAATTGCTCGGCGTGGGCGGATTCGGTCCGGCCGGCGCGCCCAAGTGTATCCCTCCCGCCATAGCCGCGCGGGCCCGTGAGGAACATGCCGCCGGAAGGCCTTTCAAGGTAGACGTGGTGACGGGCGCCTCGATAGGCGCGAGCTGCGATGGCGAACTGGCGGCAGCCGACGCCATAGACCGCCGCCTGCCCTTTTCCGTGAATGCGGAAATACGGAAAGCCTACAATTCAGGCCGCGTGCGTTACACCGACCTTAACCTATCGGACAATGCCACTTTTCTGCGGCAAGGCATCACAGGACCGGTGGACTGGGGAATCATAGAGGCCTGCGACGTGCAGGAAGTGCGGGGCAAACTGCGCATCTACCTCACGGCGGGTATCGGCATAGCCCCCACCATCTGCCATCTGGCCCGGAAAGGCGTGTTCGTAGAGGTGAACTCATGGCACTCGTCCAAACTCATCGGCATGCACGACATTTATGAGATAGAGGCTCCATGGTACCGGTCGCCCATACGCATTACACAGCCGGTGGAGATTATCGGACTGCCTTACATAGAGGTGTCGCCCGAACATATACGCGGCATCGTGTCCACCCACTTGCCGGACGAGGCACGGGCCATGACGCCTGCCACTGACGTGACGCAAAGGATAGGGCAGCACATGGCCGATTTCCTGGTGGACAACATGCGACAGGGATACATATCGGGCCGCCGGCTGACGTTGCAAAGCGGTGTGGGCAGCGGTGCCAACGCCGTTCTGGGTGCACTGGGCGAATGCCGCGAGGTGCCCGACTTCAACATCTACACCGAAGTGCTTCAGGAAGAACCCTTGCGGCTTATCGGCGAAGGACGCGTGGTATCGGCCTCAACAGGCGCGCTCACCATCTCGAGCGAACACCTGCAGGAACTTTACAGCAACATCAACGATTATCGCGGAAGATTGCTCATCCGGCCGTCTGAAATTTCCAACTGTCCTGAAATTATAGCCCGTCTGGGCATCTGCTCGCTCAACACGGCCATAGAGGTGGACATATACGGACACGTGAACTCCACGAAGATAGGGGGTACGAAAATGATGAACGGTGTGGGAGGATCGGCCGACTTCACGTGCAATGCCATGCTTTCCACCTTTACCTGCGGCTCTACCACGAAGGAAGGGAAGATAAGCAGCATCGTGCCTTTCTGCTCGCATGTGGACCACACGGAGCATTATGTGGACGCCGTGGTGACGGAATACGGCGTGGCCGACTTGCGCGGAAAATGCGCCGCTGACAAGGCACGGGCCTTGGTGGAGATCGCGCACCCCGACTACCGCCCCTTGCTGCGCGACTACCTGCGCCTGGCCGAACGTTACGGCGGACACACGCACCATGTGCTCAACGCGGCATTTGCCATGCACGACACCTTCCGCCGGAAAGGCGACATGCGCCTGACGGACTGGAGCGAGTACATTAAGGAATAAGTGTTCAAATATTAGTTTATAAGGGAAAATCACCCGCTGAGGCAAATAAAACAAATACACCTCAGCGGGTGTCGCTTTTTTATACCCCGGCGCCGCTGTGCCTTACGGAAAAAACTGTAATTTTGCCTTCACAAAACAACATAGCACACAATGAAAATCATACATACGGCCGACTGGCATCTGGGGAATACTTTCCACGGACATACCCGCACCGACGAACATGCGCACTTTCTGGCATGGCTCCTCGATACTTTGGAACAGCAAATGCCTGATGCGCTCATCATCAGCGGCGACGTGTTCGACTCGGCCAATCCGCCTGCAGCGGCCGAACGTCAGCTCTACGACTTCCTGCTTGAAGCCACCAGGCGGGTGGAAGGTCTGCAAATCGTCCTCACTGCCGGCAACCACGACTCGGCAGGACGGCTTGAGGCACCGGCCGAACTCCTGCGCCTTCACAACATTTATGTACGCGGCGTCATCCGCCGCAACGAAGCGACCGGTGAGCTGGACTTCGACCACTACCTGTTGCCGCTCAGCCGGCGCACCGATGCGGAGGCCCAAATCGTCTGCCTGGCCGTACCCTATTTGCGTCCGGCGGACTATCCGGCCGGTTTCACAACCACGGAAGGCATTGCCTGGTTCCTCGACAACCTCATCAGGCGCCTGAGGAAAAGCCCTTTCAAAGGACTTCCTGTCATAACCGCCGCCCACTTCTATGCCACCGGCGTAGAAGTATGCGACAACGAACACAGCGAACGGCTCGTTGTAGGCGGACAGGACTGCGTGGAAGCCCGAAAGGTGGACTGCGGCGCAGCCTATACCGCCTTGGGACACATTCATAAGGCGCAGCGCGTAGGCAATACGCAAAGTGAAATGCACTACGCCGGCAGTGCGCTGCCCATGTCGTTTTCAGAAAGACATTACCGACACGGCGTACAATGGATTGAGATAAACGAATACGGCAAGGCAACCGTAAAAAGGCTCTGCCATACGCCCCTGCGCGGCCTCATCTCCATTCCCGAACGCGGGTCTGCAACCCCCGAAGAGGTGTTTGCCGCAATAGCCGCGCTGCCCAAACGTGAGAAACACTACGACAGCGACACTTTGCCTTATCTTGAAATCCGCGTCGAGGAACGGCAGCCGCAACCATCGTTGATGCACGAAGTGGCGCAGGCTCTGGAAGAACGCGCGGTACACTTCTGCCGCATGGTGCGTGAGGTGCCGCAGGAAAACGACAAGGCGCAAAAAGAAAACGAATCCCTCAAAACCCTGCGCAGCATTTTACCAAAGGAAATGGCAAGGCGCATATTCGAAAACCGCTATCACGCAGAAATGACGGAAGAGATGCTCAAACGCTTCCTTCAGGCTGAAGAGGCAGTAGCCGCTGATGAAAGCGGAGCCGAGTGAATATCGCACATCCAACAATTGACTACCAAACAATGAAAATAGAGAAAATAACCATCTGCAACCTTACTTCGCTTGAAGGCGAACAGGTCATAGACTTCACACAAGAGCCTTTGCGGTCGGCCAGTCTGTTTGCCATCACCGGCGACACGGGAGCGGGAAAATCAACCGTACTCGATGCCGTTTGCCTGGCACTCTACAATCGCGCACCGCGTTTTGACGGTGTGGAGAGAGCCAACGCCGAGGACGTTAAAAGCATTGAGAACCGGGCGCAGGCCATTCAGGCAGGCGATGTGCGCGGTATATTACGGCGTGGCTGCAAGGAAGGATACGCCAAAGTAGTCTTTGCCACTCTTTCAGGCGAGCGGTATGAAGCCGGATGGAGCGTGCGTCTCAAGCGTACCGGCAGCTACGACCGCCAAGTACGTACCCTGCGGCAATTGTCTCCGCGAAAGGCCGACTTTCCTGAAAAGGAAATAAATTCGCGCATTCCGGAAATCATCGGACTGGACTACATGCAATTCACACGTACCGTGATGCTCGCACAAAACAGTTTCGCCAATTTCTTACGGGCCAAAAGAGAAGAGAAATCATCGCTGCTTGAAAAACTGACCGGCACGGAGATATACGGCCGCATCTCGCAGAAAATACACGAGATGACCAAACAGGCCGAAGGCGAAGTGAAAGCGCTGGAGCAGCTTGTGAGCGGCATACTTCACGACCGCTTGCATGAAGAGGAGAAGACGGCGCTTGAGGAAGAGCGCTCACTGATCACGGTTTCGGCCGAAAACATAGCCGGCCGCACTGAAACGGTGCGGCGCCAGCTCCAATGGCTCGATGACTACGATGCGGCGCGGACGGAAGTGACGCAACGCGAAGCGGAATATGTGGCAGCGAATAAAGCCTATATGGCGATGAATGTCGAAGAGACAGCGCTCGAACGCTACGATGCGGTATTGGGCGTACAACCGCTTTTTCAGGAAATAGTCGTGCGGCGCGGCGATATCGAAGCCATCAAGCGCAACGAAGTATCGGTGGCGAAACAAATAGAAGAGTTGCATGCTCAACTACAGCATACAGCCATGACGCTTGAATCAGCCCGTGAACAGATGTATAACGCCGAAAGTACTTTTTCGGCCCGACGACCTGCCATTAACCGCGGTCATACCATTTGTGGGGAAATAGCCGGTCTGGACGGTCAGCTAAAACGTGCAGAAGAACAACTTCTGACTGCCCGGCGCAATGGTGAGGAACATACCGCACGGCTGCAGGCAAAGAAAGAGCAGTTGGAAAAAACCGCTGCCCTTCTTGAGAAATCGCTCCTTCGTCAGCAGGCGCTCATGGTGCATCGTATGATGTTTGACAAGTTCGATCTTGTGAAAGACAAACTCAACGCCCTGACCGCAGAGACATGCCGTAACGAAGAAGTCCATAAGAAACATGCAGCCTTGCAAAAGCAACAGACAATGCTCAAGGCGGCCTCGGAAAAAGTGGAGGAGAAACTGCACGCTGACGAAGCACGCATGACAGCTCTCAAAAGCGAACTGCTTATTCACCGCCAGATGAATCAGGGACTTGACAGCATGCAGCTTCAGCAGCGCTTTGCCGACAACCGGAACCGTCTGCTGGTTTTGCAACGGGCCAAAGCTTTATGGCAACGCATATCGTCAGGTTATGAGGAAATCGAGGAGAAGGAGGCCGAAGTGGGACGTCTTGTCAGCCGGCAGGGACAGTTGCAAAAAGATATGGAACGCATGGAGAGGGAACTCGCCGTGCTTGATGAAGCCCACCGCCGCCAGAGCGTAGCCCTCACACTGAGCCAAAGCGAAAATATCAAGCAATTGCGCCAACGTCTGAAGGAGGGCACTGCCTGTCCGGTATGTGGCGCCACGCATCACCCCTACTATACGGAGACGGAGCGTGAATTGGGAGAATTACTCACTAATTTGGAAAAGGAATACGAGGAAGCGACGGCTGAACTGGCTGAAAAGCGCGCCACGTTTGAAGCCATGACGCGCGAATATGCCACAAGACAAGGACGTCTGGAATCGGAGCGTACCAATCTCTTGTCGCGTTCAGCCCGTCAGGCGGCCGATGTCGAGGAATGGTCCGCATGTGCTCATCTCGACTCTTCGTTTTCTGACTGTTCGCCATCTGTGGCGCGCGACACACGCCGCCTGATGATAGGTCTGTTGCTCGACAACACCATGCGTTCGGTAAAGGAAGCCGAGAAGGATCTGGAAACTTTCAACTTCCATCAGGGGCATATCAACCGCCTCAACGAAGAAATAAGCGCCTTGGAACTGCAAATGGCCGATAACCGCACGCATATCGACGATTTGCGCACACAATATAAAATAGCTTCCGCAGCCGAAGAGGAGACAGAGCGTGTGATGCAACTGTCCGACCGCTCCTGTGGCGAACTTTACGCGGACCTCGACCAGATGGTGACGCTGTCAGGATGGTTTACGGAGTGGAAGAACAATGCCGACGAACTGCGGTTGCGCCTCACAGATCTCTTCCATGACTGGCAGCAAACATGTGCCGCTGTGGAAGAACACCGCAACGCCGAAGTCTTATTACGCGAAGAAGTGAAACTGGGTGAAAATACCCTGTCGGAAACCCGCAGGCTGTTGTCAGCAGCTCAGGACGCCCACAGCTGTGTGGAAAACCTGATGGCAACGAAACGCGATGAACTGGCACGCCTCTTTGGCAACGGTTCGCCGGAACAAGAAGAACACCGCCTGCAAGAGGAAGTAGACAAAGCACGGGCTGCCGAAACCGCCGCACGCGCCGCCCACGAAGAAACCGGCGGCAAGTTGCGACTGCAGCAGGGCACACAGCGTAATTTGCTTGAAAGCCGTTTGCACTCACAAGCGGAATACAGCCGGAAGACAGCTGAACTGGACACGTGGATTCTGCGTTTTAACGGTTCACACTCTCCCATGCAGTTTGCCGAACTGGAACAGATTTTTGCGGACACGCGCGATTGGAAAGCACTACGCGTGAGCCTCAACGCGCGTAAGGAAACTGTAACGTTAACGGCCAACCGCTTGCAAATGTCACGCGACGCCCTCCAGCGTCTGCGCAACATGACCCACCGGCCGACAGGAGAAGGGGAAGAGTCGCGCGAAGCGCTCACGGCTACCCTCGAAAGCCTTCAAGCAGAAGCAGAAAACGCCAACAAGCGCCTTACGCACATCAATTTGCGTCTGATGGCTCATGAGAATTGCCTGAAACAGGCCGCGGCTTATGCCGGACGGATTGAAACCGCACGGACGGATTGCGAAGAGTGGCGCCGTCTCGACAGTCTGTTGGGAAGCCATGATGGCAAGAAATTCCGCGAACTGGCCCAAAGTTACACCTTTGCCTTTCTAGTGGAACATGCCAACGCACAACTACGGATGTTCTCCCCCCGCTATGAGTTGCGTAACGTGCCTGGACGCCTGACTCTCGAAATTATCGACCGCGACATGTTCGATGAACATCGCTACGTCAGCTCACTCTCAGGCGGCGAGACATTCGTGGTCAGCCTGGCGCTCGCCCTCGGACTGGCTTCGCTTTCCACAGGCAGTCTTTCCATCGGCAGCCTCTTCATCGATGAAGGGTTCGGTAATCTTGACCATGCCTCGCTTGATCTCGTCATGACGGCACTCTCCAATCTTGAGAATGCTCAGGGGCGCAAAGTCGGAGTCATCAGTCATACGGAGCAGATACGTTCTCAAATAAGTCCTCAGATCCATTTGGTGAAACAGCCCGCAGGCGGTCGCAGTGTCATCCGGATACGCTGAAAGGCACAGGCAGGCAATTTACCGTTCGACTTTTTCGGAATTTCGGTTTTTAACTTTGCATTATCAACAGCCGATGCCCGTCGGCTGACAAATCTCCATAGGATGTTTGCACATATAGCCGCAAGCATCCTTTTTTCTTTTCATACAACAAGCAAAACCAGGCATATCCAATTTGAAAAACAACGGTTTATCAAATAAAAACCATTACTTGGAATTTAAAATGCAATACTTACAATTTAAATTCCAAGTAATGGTTTTCAAAATATACAGTCAAGTCTTTAAAATGCAGTAAGCCCACTTCGTGCTATTTCCCACTTGCAGGAAAACATCTTATCTGCCATGACTGAAAATATAATAATTTATAAACTTTCATAAATCGCTCTCCTGTTAAAAACAGAAAGTCGGGCACCTTTGCGGGTTCCCGACAAAATCCGATCTAATGAAAGATATCTTTTCCTGTATAAAAGTTCACGGATGATACACGATGAAAATCGGCACCTGCCGCCAGCTCACGATATGCGACGACTCAGATAGCGCACAGGATACCACACGGTGACAAACCCGACAGCAACCACTGTAGCGAACACCAGCAGAACATCTGCCCAATGGATACTGACAGGATAAGCGTTGACAATAAAGTTCCCCTCATCGCCACCAAGGCGCAGCAAGCCGAAAGTCTGCTGCAAATAGCACACCAGCAGTCCCAGCACAATTCCTGTAACTGTTCCTAAAAGCGTAATGAGCCGGCTCTCTATGAGAAAAACCCGCGCCACGGCACGATCGTCCATACCCAAACTGCGAAGTGTCGACACATTGTCGCGCTTGTCAATGATGAGCATTGACACTGAACCGATTAGATTGAAACAGGCAATGAGTAATATGAACGTGAGAAACGAGAAGGCCACAATTTTTTCTATCTCCATCACACGGAACATATCCTGATGCTGTTCCGTCTTGTCGCGTACAGTATAGGCTTTTCCCACAGCCTGCCTGATGCGTTGCTTCACGTTCTCCACATCCGCCCCGGGCTTGAGCCGCACCTCTAAAGCCGAAATTTTATCCTTCTGCTCGAAAAGATTGCGTGCAAACTCCAGGGATGTAAGCAGATAAGCCTCGTCATAACGTTTCTGATTCACCTGGAAAAACACGCCTTGCGAAAAAATATCATCCACATTAAAGCTCTCGGCCGGATTAGCCATATTGATACGTTCGCCCCGCCGGGGAGCACAAATCTGCAAATGGCCGAAGTCAAGTCCCATACGTGCGGCCAGCCCATAACCCGGCACAGCATAATTCACTCCGGCTGCTGAAAGTTCAGGCAAGGTGGTATGAGCATTATCCTTATTGTAAATAATACTGTCCACTCCCGTTACAGAACGGAAATTCTCATCCACTCCCTTTACGGTTACCACCAGCGGATTGCCCTTATAGAGAATAAGCGCGTCTTCCTCCAGCGTTTCGCTGACCACAGCCACTCCTTCCACAGAACGCACACGCTGCAGCGCTCCATCGGCCGACGGCACAAATTTGCCCTTGGTCGGCGCCACTTCTATCTGCGGATCGAAAGTCGAATAAAGACTGCCAATGAGGTCGCGAAATCCGTTGAAGACGGAAAGCACACACACCAGCGCCATGGTGGACACTGCAATGCCAAGCGCCGAAATGCCGCTGATAATGTTGATGGCGCTGTGGCTTTTCTTCGAAAAGAGATAACGCCGCGCCATGAAGAAAGAAAGACTCATGATAAAGGAAGTGTGTTGCCGGTTGTTGTTTTACTTTTTGAGCAACTCGTCAATATGGTCAATATAGTCGAGCGAATCGTCAACAAAGAACTTCAATTCGGGAATGATACGCAACTGATGACGCACACGCGTGCCCAGTTCATAACGTAACTCACGCACGCTGCTGTTGATGTTGCGCACAATTTCCTCACTGCGTTCCGAAGGGAACACACTCAGATAGCCGCGGCACACACTCATATCGGGACTGATGCGCACGGCACTTACACTCACAAGCACGCCGGGCATCGTCTGTGTCTGGCGTTGGAAGATGTCGCTCAATTCCTTTTGAATCAAACGGGCTATTTTCTGTTGTCTGGTTGTTTCCATAATTACTTTATATGATAAATGAATATTAGGGAGCAGTACGACGGACATTTTACCGGTTCCATCGTCTTTTTTCTTCAGGAAACCGCATGTCGGCAGTCGGCTGCAGAGAAACTTATATTCCCTTGTGGCGAATCACCGTCAGGCCGTCGCGTAAAGGCAGAATGACATTCTCCACTCGCGGGTCGGCAGCCACAAGCCGGTTAAAACGGCGTATGCCCTGTGTTTGCGCATCATTTTCATATTCCGGCTCCACCACATGACCGTCCCACAAAGTATTGTCAGCCAGAATATATCCGCCGGGATTCAAAAAACGCATCACAAGCTCGTAGTAATCGGCATATTGCCGTTTGTTAGCATCGATAAACACCATATCGAAGTGCAGATTCATTGCGGGAAGCAGTTCGAACACATCGCCTACAATCATTTCTATCCGTGGGGCGTAAGGGGCGTTTTCCAGCCATGGCCGTGTAAAATCCTCCTGTTCATCATTGATTTCAAAAGTATAGAGACATCCTTCCTCCGTCATTCCTGATGCCATACACAGCGCCGAATACCCTGAATATGTGCCTATTTCAAGCACTGTACGCGGCCGGATCATTTGTGTGAGCATGCGCAGCAACTGCCCCTGCAAGTGTCCCGATGCCATGCGCGGACGAAGCAAATGCAGATTCGTAGCGCGGTAGAGACGATACAGATAATCGTCTTCGGGAGTAATGTGCGAAAGAATATAATCATCGAGCGTCATACGGCAGTAAGGAAGGTTTTAGCGGCAATAGAGATTTAATTATTTGGCGATAAAGACATTTGGCGTACCGGCCGGGAGTGTCGCTGCCGTCACCGCAACAGATGATTATTGCCTTTACAGTCGGGTATTTGTCTCTACACCGGATTTTAAGGATAACTGCTGCGGACAGGGCTGTTATTCCCGCTCATCAGTTATGATAGGCTTCCTCCCCTTCGGTCAGGAAGAGATTTTTCACAATGTTCATTTCCATGAACGAAGTACTCTGCTCCTTGCGCTGCGAGCCAAGATAACAAATGCGGTCGTCTTCGTGAATGACGCCGTCGGCAAGCAGTTTGCGCAAAGCGGCGAGCAGGAATTCGTGTCCGAAGCTTTTCATGGGCATATATATGGCATAAATACCGTAAGACAATGCCAGATGGCGCACAGTTTTGGCTTTGTAGCAAATGGCCAGTACGATGCGTTTGCCGCGGTAGGAGGAGACATAACGGGCCGTCCGTCCGGTATAGCTGTCGAGTATGATGGCCCGCAGGCGCATACGCTTGGTAGCCATCACGGCCTCTTTGGCAAAAAATTCCGTTACGTCAGGGTGTTCGGGCAGCGGAATGTCCATGTCCTGAAAGTATTTGTAATTGTCTTTCTCAGCCTGTACAGCGACCTTGGCCATTACGCGCACTGCCTCTATGGGGTAGTCGCCGTAGGCCGTCTCCCCCGACAGCATGAGGGCATCGGCATGTGAATACACAGCATTAGCGATGTCGGTCACCTCGGTACGTGTGGGACGCGGGTTGCGTATCATGCTCTGCAGCATCTGTGTGGCTACTATGACCGGTTTGTGCGCACGGATAGCCTTGCTCACCAGACGGTGCTGTATGCCGGGAATGAGTTCCTGCGGCACTTCTATGCCCAAGTCGCCACGGGCCACCATAATGCCATCGGCGGCTTCGAGAATTTCATCGATGTTGTCCACGCCCTCCTGATTCTCGATTTTGGCAATGATGCGGATGTCGCTGCCGGCCTCGTCGAGTATTTGGCGTACGGCTGCAATGTCGTCTTTCGACCGTACAAAGGAGTGGGCTATGAAGGCAATGTCCGCTTCGATGGCAAAGCGGATGTTCTCTCTGTCGCGTTCGGTGAGCGCCGGCAAATTGATGCGTATGCCCGGCACGTTTACGCTTTTGCGCGAACCTAGTGTGGCATCATTCTCCACGCGGCAGGTGAGCCGGTCGGCGGTTTTGGCTTCAACGATAAGACCCAGGTCGCCATCGTCGATGAGTATATGGGCGCCTTCCGGAAGATCGTTTACGAAATCGGGATAGCTTACGGCTATGCAGTCGTGTGTGGTGATAAGTTCAGGGTTGCCCACAATGTCTACCAATTCGTCGCGCAGGAACTCTATGGGCTGTTCACACCGTGTGGTACGCACTTCGGGTCCTTTGGTGTCGATGAGTACGGCTATGTGGCTAGACACCTCACGCACGTTGTTGATGACGCGTCTCATTCCCTCCGGCCCCTGATGCGCGGTGTTGAGGCGTACAACGTTCATGCCTTCCTCATAGAGCGAGCGCAACAGGCCGATGTCGCAGCGGTTGTCGGAAATTGTGGCTACAATTTTGGTTTTCTTATACATTATGGTCTGTGTTGGATTTTTAAATTTGTATTTTCCTGAGACGTCTCATCCCTTTTCCTTTGCGTAGGACCTGAGGCGGCAGGAAGTTCAGCCGATGAGCGCTTCCAGTCCGAGGCGGTAGGAGCCGAGTCCGAAACCGCATATCACGCCGCGGCAGGCCGGCGCAATTACGGAGTGGCGACGGAAGTCCTCACGGGTGTGTACGTTGGATATGTGTATTTCCACCACAGGTACATGAATGGAGCGGATGGCATCGTGCAGGGCTACGGACGTATGGGTGTAGGCCCCTGCGTTGAGCACAACGCCGTCGACGCCCTCGCGGGCGGCCTCCTGCAGTCGGTCGATAAGGAACCCCTCCACGTTGCTCTGGAAGTAGAGCAACTCGATGTGAGGATAACGGCTGCGGAGACTCTCAAGGCAGTCGTCCATGGTGCCTGCGCCGTATATGCCGGGTTCACGGCTACCCAACAGATTGAGATTGGGGCCGTTCATGATTAAAATCTTCATTGTGGCGGTCAGAATGTCGCTTAGAAATAATTACTTTTGCAAATGCTCTGCAAAGTTACAAAAAACCTCGTAATATGAACGATAGCGACATTATTAATAATAAACAGCCGGCATCCGGCACAAAGCCTGCCGAAACTGGCGGGCTGGACGCCGAAGTATACGACCGCTGGTTTAAAAAGAAAAAAGATCCGGAAGTATTGGGCAAATATCTCGTCTATCTGCTTCTTGAGCAGGGGCTGTCGGAGAACACACGGCTGGCCTACGAGCGTGATGTGCGCCGCTTTTTCGAATTTCTTGATGACGAAGGTCTGCGGCCGGAAGAAGTGCGACTCGACCATTTGCACCGTTTCATGTGTCACCTTGCAGACATGGGTATCGGTGCCCGGTCGATAGCGCGCATAGCTTCAGGAATAAGATCGTTCTACGGTTTTCTCGTACTCGACGGCTACACCGACCGCGATCCCACAGAGTTACTCCATTCGCCGCAAATAGGCAAGCATTTGCCCGAAGTTCTCAGCCTCAGCGAGGTGGACGCAATCATCGAAGCCGTAGATCCGGCTCACCCCGACGGACCGCGCGACCGCGCCATCATCGAAGTGCTTTACAGTTGCGGCCTGCGTGTGAGCGAATTATGCAACCTGCGCCTATCTGACCTGTTTCTTTCCGACCGCTACATACGCGTGACAGGCAAAGGGACCAAACAGCGCCTTGTGCCCATTTCGGAAAAGGCCATCGCCGAACTGGAATGCTGGTTTGAAGCGCGTCAGGAAATAGAACCGAAACAAGGAGAGGAAGACTACGTTTTCATCAGCCAGAAACGGCGGCAGCACCTTTCGCGCATTACGGTGTTTCATAATTTGCGCGTTTTTGCCCAAAGAGCGGGCATTGCCAAAACCATCAGCCCCCATACGTTCCGCCACACCTTTGCCACACACATGCTGGAAGGCGGTGCCAATCTGCGCTTCATACAGGCCATGCTCGGACATGCCAATATCGACACCACTGAAATATACACTCACCTGGACATGCGTTTCCTGCGCCAGCAGGTCCTTGAGCATTTTCCGCGTAACAGGATGGAAAGAGACACTTCACCGGCAGAATAAAACGGGAATGATATCCTCTGAAAAATCACATTTCCCGTTTTTAACATTTCTTGCTTTTGCCTTTTTAATTCCGTATATTTGCAACAGCAAAGCGGGCGGTCTTCATGAGACACCCGCTTTTTCACGTATCAGAGGACATGGACAGAGGTGAAAAACACTATATTTTCACCTCAAAAAGCATTACTTGGAATTTTTACGGCAATACTTGGAGTTAAAATTCCGATACGGACTTTTTCTGGGTCAAGCCGAAATTCCGGTGCATTTGTTAAAATTCGAGAGCTGAAA
>NZ_BEWW01000311.1 GCF_002933955.1 Prevotella sp. MGM2 | reverse complement strand
AACATTTCAGCTCTCGAATTTTAACAAATGCACCGGAATTTCGGCTTGACCCGAAGTTACTGCTCGCAAAGTCCCCACTTCACTGCCAAAGATTCTCCCACTCCACAAAACGGTGGCCGTCAGCAACAGAAACACTATTAACAGAGATAACAAGCGTTCGAATAAAGTTATAAGTCGGAACATATACTGATATTTATTTTCAATAACTAAGTAAAGGACACAACGCCGCCCTTCCTGATGAAAAAAGAACTCTTATCCCTCACGCACGAAATCGAACATTTCATAAAGCAAATCCTTACCAGCATGGCAGTCCAAGCAAATGTTTCCAACATCTGACAGAAGCGTGAAATTTATCGTGCCTCCTGCGTTTTTCTTGTCGTGCCGCATCAGTTCGTAAAGACGGTCATAATCCTTGCAGGCAAATGGGAAACGCCCATAATACTCATTAATGAATGAAACTGTCTGACGCATTTTTTCCTGAGGGAAACCCTTAAGTTTCACGCTGAGAAAGAGTTCACCCACCAAACCCCATGCCACCGCATAACCGTGCAATACAGGTTGCTGTTTCTCCAAAGCTAAACTTTCAAAAGCATGTCCTACCGTATGTCCCAGATTAAGAGCCTTACGCAAGCCTCTCTCCCGAGGGTCTTCCCTTACGATCCGGGATTTCACCTCTATGTTTTGCGCCACCATTTCTTGCAACTGACCTAAATCAGGACATGCAAGATTAAAGTTCAAATGCTCGCTCCACATATCCTTATCTTGCAATAAAGCATGCTTCAGCATTTCGGCATAACCGGAGCGCAAATTATCCTTATCGAGTGTTCGTAAAAATTGCGTGCTGATGATTACGGCCAAACTCTCACTGAAAACACCGATCTCGTTTTTCAACCCGTTGAAATTAATACCTGTTTTACCTCCCACAGCGGCATCAACCATGGCCAATAACGTTGTGGGAACATTTATAAAACGGATACCGCGCTTGAACGTAGAAGCAGCAAAACCACCCAGATCGGTAACCATACCGCCACCTAAACAAATAAGCAACGAATGACGTGAGGCGCCACCGAAAGCCAAAGCCTCCCAAACTTTAGCGAGGGTATCCAAATTCTTGTGTATATCAGTAGATCCGATGACAATCTTTCCAGCTTCGTTTAAAGCCGTACAACCCATTATCTGCGGGAGACACAAAGCGGCGGTTGTTTCATCGGCGAGGATAAATATTCTATCATAACCAGCACTACACAAGTTTGATAATTCTTCTTTAATATTTTCTGACAATATAATTTGCTGTAACATGTCGAGAGTGACTATTTGAAGTATAAAACCATTAAAAGACTAATGGGGAACGGAAAATCACTCATCACAACCTTGTTCGAAACTTTCGACGGCACTGCGATAAGTATCCGGAATATCTGCCGAAGTTTGGGATTTTAAAGAAAAGCACACCATCACGGTTGAACAGCGACACACGACTTCTCTTGTTTTTTCGTTAACAGCCCGTTGTTGCAGGGTAAAACTTTTCTGCCCCACATGTGAAATACGCGTTTCCACCACTATCTGATCTCCGTAAAGAATCGGCTGAATAAAATCGGCATTGACATTTGCAATGACAGGCACAACATCACGATTACGGTAATCGAGTTTCAATACATTATTCAAGTAATC
This sequence comes from Prevotella sp. MGM2, assembly GCF_002933955.1. Taxonomy (GTDB): domain Bacteria; phylum Bacteroidota; class Bacteroidia; order Bacteroidales; family Bacteroidaceae; genus Alloprevotella. The sequence continues at coordinate 7,016 of NZ_BEWW01000311.1, read as the reverse complement.
CTCCTTACCTAAATCGTAAAAAGCAAAATAAGCGTTATTATTGACATGTCCGTAGCGGTCAACGTCATTAAATCGAATCTGAATAGGGAGGCGATGTCTGAACACAACTGCCTCATCAAAAGCCTGTTGTTTTTTATTTGACATAATAATTTAAAGTGCGTCGTAAATAAAATGAAGCAAGTTACGGAGAAAGAATATCTGATTAACTAAAGAAATTACGGGCCACCGCAGCCATACGCCCACGGTCAGGCCTCATCTCCATTGTTTCCTCATCCACATAACAAAGGTCACGCAAGGCAAAGATATCCTCTCCCTCGTCTGTCATTCTCTTTCCAGCCTGGCAGAATAAATGGTTGCGTGCATCGACCACCCGTATTGCTTCCACATTATAATCGGCCGGTTCGCCACTTGCCGCCAGCTCCGCTCTGACAAAATTTTCCAGAGCGTCAATAAAATCTTGGGCATCGTTTGTCATGAGGCAAAAGTAGCATATTTTCGTCAAACAGACTTATGTTACCCTTTTAAATAAAATTAAAAGAGCATGTAGCTGTAGCCACACGCCCTTTTGTAATTTTTCTTTCTTCAAAAGAAACTTATCAAGCTTCTTTCTTGACGTTGATACGACGTTCTTTGATACGAGCTTTCTTACCAGTGAGTCCACGAAGATAATAAAGCTTAGCGCGACGCACCTTACCATACTTGTTCACCTCAATGCTATCGATATTAGGTGATTCAATGGGGAATATACGCTCCACACCTATTGAACCGGACATTTTGCGAACTGTGAAACGCTTTTTTTCCTGATGACCGGAAATTTTAATAACAACGCCGCGGTAAAGCTGAATACGCTCTTTGTTACCTTCGACAATCTTGTAAGCAACGGTGATAGTATCACCGGCACGGAATTGGGGGAAAGATTTGCCTGTAGCAAAGGCTTCCTCAGCAATTTTAATTAAATCTGCCATTTTTTTTGGTAATTTATTTTTTAGTCCTGCCGGGCATAACGGGGAACACTCATCCAGACAGAGGCCCGAAGGAAAAGCGCTGCAAAGGAACAATTTTTTTTCGATATAAACAAATTTTCCAAAGACTAAAATATCCTTTACAAAAAAGACTACAGTTTCAACCTACTATATCCTATCAATACTATAAATAGAAAATGCGACAAAACACTTTCATAAAAGTAGTTTGTCGCATATTGTCGGGATGACTGGATTCGAACCAGCGACCACACGCCCCCCAGACGCGTACTCTAACCGGACTGAGCTACATCCCGTTTTGCTTATGGAAATATCTTTCAGAAATAAGTTACTTCCTTTTTGCGAGTGCAAAAGTAGAATATTATTTTTATTCCACCAAATTGCAAAGATGTTTTTTTTAAAAAAAATGTCATTCACGACATTTTTCCATCATTCCGGTATAAAAAGCACTTAAAGATCGCTTAAAAACGACCTGTCTATATTTATATCCAGCATCAGACTCTAGTCAGAGATCAGTCCGCACAAAGAGTTATACTATAGCCTCCGTGCCACTTCCCGCCACCAACGAGGCTATTTATATAAGCACGTTCGGACACCTCACTGTCAAATCCGATGCTGTCACACAGGCCATACCACGGTTCTGCACAGACGAAAGGTGAATGCACTCCTTGAGGTGACCAGAAAAGCCATACAGGCGCACAACTTTCCACCCGCAACAAAGGACGGCGCGATTTATCGAACAAGGTGGCAGCTTTCAACTGACCCCCATCGAATATAAGAGCTTCGTTTTCAAAAGTCGAAACGGCCAATGGCACCAAACCGTCTTCTGTGAGAGGTATTTTGAAACGTTCCGGTCCTACGCAACCTTGTTCGCTGGCACGCACGACATCCTTCACATCACCTTCAAGCTTTAAGAAACCGTCCACATCGGCAGCCTCATCAAAGTCAGGCAAAGCAAAGCCGGGATGACCGCCCATTTGAAAATACATCGTCTCGCTTCCTTTATTGGAAACCGTAAACGTGACAACAAGGCGATCTCCCTCAAGCGCATAACATACAGTCAGCGCGAACGCCCACGGAAAAGCCTGTCGGTCTGTTTCCTCCTGAGGTCCTTCATAGGTCAGTGTCAGACTGTCGGACCGCTCCTCTGCCACCTGCCACAGTTTGTCACGCATAAACCCGTGCTTAGGCATCGGATAAGTCTGCCCATTATAACGGTAAGTACCATCCCACAATCCGCCAACAGCAGGAAAAAGAATAGGCGAACGTCCTTCCCAATAAGCCGGATCTCCCTGCCATAGATATTCCCGACCCGAGGCGGTGTGTTTCAAACTCTGCATTTCGGCCCCCTGAGGGTCGATGACAACAGTCAGATATTCATTGCTGATAGTTTTCATGGTTGACATTGATATTTTCATTGAATTTAGTCCTGCAAATATAGCGAACAGTTTTCATTCCACTGCCGTATTCACACCGTTTTTTATCTACCATAACACCACTGCGACCAAACTGCTTGCGTACTCATAAACTTGCCACTCATCCGAATATCGGAGGAATACCCTATTTAAAAACTATTTGCTTTAGGCGGAAAAAATCGTATCTTTGTCATGGCGAAGCGGAGCACTCTAAGGATATGTTCCGCTTTTTGCATAAAAACAGGGGATTTTCCTACAAATGTTCTAAGATATATCCCGAAAACGCCAAGTATCACAATAAAAATTGCAAGTATCCGTATTAAAATTCGGGTAAGGACTTTTCTCACTCCAATGCCCGAAATAAGCGGAAAGCCCCAGCTGAATATAACAGGCAGTCATACAGGTTAATATCAACAAGACTATTTTCACCTCTTTAAATAACCATCTCATCACGTCCCACCATGCAAATACTCCTTTCCTGTGCCAAAACTATGGGCCATACACCGGCAGCAGTTCCCGAAGTTACCGTGCCACATTTCCAGACCGATGCCGAACAGACAGCACGGCAACTGCTGCAACTCACTGCTGCCGACCTGCGTGAAGCGCTCCATGTCAACACGCCCATAGCTGCCGAAAACGCCCGCCGCTACGCTGAATTCTTTGCACACACCACGCCTGAAGTCCCTGCCTTGCTGGCCTACACCGGCATTGTATTCAAGCATCTCCGACCGGAGCATCTCACCATTACCGACATGGCCTACGCACAGCAACATCTCTTCATCACCTCATATCTGTACGGCCTGCTCCGCCCGCTCGACGCCATACGTCCCTACCGGCTGGAAGGCAACGTCCGCCTGCCGGCCGACGATGACCGGAGCCGCTTTGAGCATTGGAAACCCCTGCTCACGGATTATCTCATCCGGGCCGTGAAGGCCGACGATGGAGTGTTGGTCAATTTGGCAAGCGCCGAAATGAAACGCCTCTTCGACTGGCGGCGCATAGCGGGCGAACTTAACGTCATTACGCCGGAGTTCAAAACGATAAAGGAAGGCCGCGAACGCTCCATCGTCATATACACAAAAATGAGCCGCGGACAAATGGCACGGTTCATACTCAAGAACCGCCTTGTACATCCTTCCGAACTGACAGCTTTCGAACCGGCAATTGCCGAAGCTCCCGTTGTGATGTACCTGCACTGACTCCACTGCCTCTCATAACGCATCCGTCCGGCACTCATTGCCATGAAGCAACGTGCCGGACGGATTTTTTTCGGAAACAAATGATGTTATGGCGGAACCTACTTGCCGCCTTTCTTTTCCTGAACAATGGCATCAAGCACAGCCACAGCCGTAATATTCACGATGTCACGCACGGAACTTTCAAAATCGGTAAAATGGATGGGTTTGTTAAGCCCCATCTGAATGGGACCTACCACTTCGCCGTCTTCCATCATCGACTTAATCATTTTATAAGACGAATTGGCTGCCGTCAGGTTGGGGAAAACCAGCGTGTTAACGTCGACACCCTTCAAGCGGTTGAAAGGAAATTTCTCATCGCGCAAGTCTCTGTCGAGAGCAAAGTTCACCTGCATTTCGCCGTCAATGGCCAAGTCGGGATACTGATGGTGCATGCGTTTGATCACTTCCTGCACTTTGGCGGCACTGCCGTCAGTGTCTGTTCCGAAGTTCGAATAGGAAAGCATGGCAATGGCCGGCGTGCGGTTGAAGAAGCGCACCGTATCGGCCGACAGACGGGCTATATCAAACAAGGCATCGGCCGACGGGCGACGGTTGATGAGCGTGTCGGCTACGAAAAAAACACCTTTCTTCGAGCTGATGAGGTGCATCGTGCCGAAATGCTGAAAGCCGGGGCGGATACCTATCACCTCATTAGCCACCTTTATGGTGTTGGAGTATTTTGTATAAAGTCCGGTTATGAACGCATCGGCCTCTCCCGTCTCCACCATCATCATGCCGAAATAGTTTCGCTCGTACATTTTGTCGACAGCCTCCTGCTGCGTATAGCCTTTACGTTCCATCTTGCGGGCAAATATTTCGGCGTAACGGCGACGGCGCTCATACTGTGAGTCATTGCGCAGGTTCAGGATTTCCACCCCCTCTATGTTGAGTTTCATGTCATCGGCCATTTGGCGTATCTGCTCATCGTTGCCCAAAAGAATGGGGAAGCATATCCCTTCTTCCTTGGCGCGCACGGCGGCTTCGAGCATGGTGGGGTGAGTTCCTTCGGCAAATACCACCCGTTTGGGCGACAGGCGCGCGGTATCATACAGGTTTTGCGTGAACTTGCTCTCCTGCCCCATCAGTTCACGTAATTGCTGGCGATAGGCTTTCCAGTCGGTTATGTTCTTCCGGGCCACGCCGCTTTCGATTGCGGCCTTGGCCACAGCCATCGACACCTCTGTAATGAGGCGCGGATCTACGGGTTTGGGAATAAAATAGTCGGGACCGAAAGTAAAGTTACGCACATGATAGGCGCGGTTGACGATGTCGGGCACCGGCCGGCGCGCCAAATCGGCAATGGCACGTACGGCAGCCATCTTCATTTCCTCGTTGATGGCGGAAGCGGCCGTGTCGAGAGCACCGCGGAAGATATAAGGAAAACCGATGACGTTGTTTATCTGGTTAGGGTAGTCCGTGCGTCCGGTGCTCATAAGCACATCGGGACGGGCGGCCATGGCGTCCTCATAGGAAATTTCCGGAACGGGATTGGCCAGGGCGAAGATGATAGGATTGGCCGACATGGATCGCACCATTTCCTGAGAAAGGATATTTCCTTTTGACAGGCCGACAAAGACATCGGCTCCGCGCATGGCTTCTTCAAGCGTGTGGACATCGGTACGGGAAGTAGCAAATTCGCGTTTCTGCTCCGTCAGTCCGGGACGGTCGGCCGTAATGACGCCCCGGGAGTCGAGCATCACCACATTCTCACGGCGAGCGCCGAAAGCGCAGTAGAGACGGGTGCATGATATGGCTGCCGCTCCGGCACCGTTGACCACGATTTTTGCGTCCTCGATCTTCTTGCCTGCCACTTCCAGGGCATTGATAAGGCCGGCAGCTGAAATGATAGCCGTACCGTGCTGGTCGTCGTGCATAACGGGAATGTCGAGTTCCTCCTTGAGGCGGCGTTCTATTTCGAAGCATTCGGGAGCCTTGATGTCTTCAAGGTTAATGCCCCCGAAGGTGGGGGCAATGGCCTTTACGGCAGCGATAAACTTTTCGGGGTCCTTTTCATCGACCTCAATATCGAAAGCGTCCACGCCGGCATATATTTTAAAGAGCAGACTTTTGCCCTCCATCACAGGCTTGCCTCCTACGGCACCGATATCGCCCAGACCAAGCACGGCCGTACCATTGGAAATTACGGCCACAAGGTTGCCTTTATTGGTATATTTATAGGCATTGTCCGGATTATCCTGAATTTCGAGACAAGGCTCGGCCACTCCCGGCGAGTAAGCCAGTGAGAGGTCGGTCTGTGTACGATAAGGCTTGGTGGGCACTATTTCGATTTTGCCCGGTTTGCCTTGCGAGTGATAGAGCAAGGCTGCTTCTTTGGTTATTTTTACCATAAATGTAGAACTAATATTTTGTTTGTTGGCAGTCATATCCAATAAATCCCGGCTCCTCCCTGTGGAAGGAGCCGGGCTGTTTTGCCATCCGCCGTCAGAAGCGGTACGTGAGCGTCACACCGATATTCTTAAAACCGGAGTTGATGATTTTAAAATCATTGCCCACGTTGAAAGCCACCATCGGACGATAGTCCAGGCCGATGGTCAGCGGGATATCCTTAGGCGTGAATCCGAATCCCAGTGTACCCACCGGACCGAAGAACATGCCGTCTTTGTGAGAATCATCGTCATAGTAGCCCAATCCGGCTCCGAAACCACCCCAGAATTTCCATGTGGCAAACCGGGGAGTCCAGTTTGGCCACTGCTTGATATTCCAATTGTAAACACCCTGCAGGGAGAAACCGTCGTCAAGATCGAACACACCGGCCGTAACGTCAAAGAAATTCTTATTATTAAAGTGGTACTGGTATTCAAGGTCAATTGTGGAACCGCCAAAGTGGGCACCAATGGCGTGAGGCGTGCGCTGGGCATAAGTGCCAAGAGTCACGAGGGCGAAAAACACCAATAACAAATACTTCTTCATAATCATAAAAGTTTTGTGGATGAAACGTAAGTTGCAATGAGGAGCACGCTACGCCAGACGAAAACGCCGGACGAAAAACGAAGCCTGAACTTCCGGATCGGGCCCTGAACCGGAACGGGCGTCCTGCTCGCTCTTTGCAAAGATAGACGATTTTAACTTAATCGCCCGCAGAAATATTACTAATAATTGTTACGCCCTACCGGCAGCCTCGGTCGCACATTAACATTTTTAACTTTCCGTTACATTTAAAACCGGCATTTCCAACACTTGCGGTATTGGAGTAGAAAAAGTCCGTACTGGAATTTTAACTCGAATACTTGGAATTTGAATTGCAATACGGGGAATTTCAGAAAAAAATACGGAGGAAACAGGACTGGAAAGGCGCGAAAATTACTGAAAAAGCGGGTCAAGCCGAAAACACGGTGCATGAATTTTGAGAAAAGTGTTAAATT
>NZ_BEWW01000310.1 GCF_002933955.1 Prevotella sp. MGM2 | reverse complement strand
TTGCAATTTAAATTCCAAGTATTCGTGTTAAAAATCCAATACTGACTTTCTCTTCCCCACTACCTTAAACCTATATTTTAACACATCGAAATGTAATGGAAAGTTAAAAATGTTAAAGTTTAGGGCCCAAAAAGTTTATTATAGCCGTTTGTGGAAGGTAAGTGAAAGATGAATAAAACCCGCAAACGCACCACATCATTAATTAAAAAAAAGAACAAAATACGGACACCCCGAAATATTTCCCTACCTTTGCTCCATAAATTATCTCTTTAAGAAGAAAACCAAATAAAGATATGCTGGAAATTAAAAATCTGCACGCCTCGGTCGAAGGCAAAGAAATTCTTAAAGGCATTAATCTCACCATCAACAACGGCGAAGTACACGTGCTGATGGGGCCGAACGGTTCGGGAAAAAGTACTCTGAGCAACGTGCTTGTAGGCAATCCGAAATATGAAGTGACAGAGGGGACCGTCAGTTTCAATGGCAAGGACCTCCTCGAACTTTCTCCCGAGGACCGATCACATGAGGGTATCTTCATGTCCTTTCAGGCCCCGACGGAAATCCCAGGCGTTTCGATGACCAACTTCATGAGAGCCGCAGTCAATGCCAAACGTAAATATTTCGGGCAAGAGCCGATACCTGCCGGCGAATTTCTCAAACTGCTCAAGGAAAAGCGCAAACTCGTTGGACTGGACGCCCATTTTATGAGTCGCGGCGTTAACGAAGGTTTTAGCGGCGGCGAGCGCAAACGCAATGAGATTTTTCAGATGGCGGTGCTTGAACCTTCGTTCAGCATTCTTGACGAAACCGACTCTGGACTTGACGTAGACGCCCTCCGCATAGTGGCCGAAGGCTTCAATATGTTGCGCACACCTCAGACCAGCGCCATGGTTATCACTCATTACCAGCGTATGCTTGACTATTTAAAACCCGACTTCGTACATGTGCTCGTAGACGGCCGCATTGTCAAAGAAGGTGATGCCTCATTAGGCTACGCCATCGAAGAGCGCGGGTTCGACTGGATAAAGAACGGATTGAAAGAAGCACAGGCATGAGCAGTTTAAACCAGTACATCGATCTTTTTCACGCACAAAGGACTGCTATTGACGGCGGAAGCTGTGCGCCGATGAATGCAAGGCGTGAGGCCGCCCTACAGGTTCTGAAAGACAAAGGATTGCCCACACAAAAGACGGAACAGTACAAATATACAGATACCGAAACGGCATTCGCTCCCGATTACGGTCTCAATCTTCATCGGGCAGCGATAGGCATTGACCCTTATGCCACCTATCGCTGCAACGTGCCGAACCTGAGCACTTCACTCTATTTTGTGGTGAATGACACCCCATGCCCTTTCGAAAATAAAACAGCACCCTTAGCAGAAGGAGTCGTGGTCATGTCACTCTGTCAGGCGGCAATAGAAATGCCCGGTCTCATCGAAAAATATTATCATTCTGCAGCTGAAAAAAGCAACGATGCGGTAGCCGCTCTCAACACCCTGCTGGCGCAAGACGGCCTGTTCGTCTATCTGCCTCAGGGCGCATGTCCGAAACATCCCGTACAAATCGTTAACGTTTCGGTTGCCGAAACGCCCGTCATGAGCAACCGCCGCGTGCTCGTAGTGGCAGATAAAGAAGCCGAGGCCACACTCCTGTTCTGCGATCATACCATCGGAAAACAGCGTTGTTTATCCACTCAGGTAATAGAAATATTTGCCGATGAAATGGCGAAAATTAATGTATTCTCCATTGAAGAGACAACAAGTAGCAATGTACGCTTTAACAACGTATATGTAGAACAACAGGCCGGTAGCCGCGTAATTTCCAACGGAGTCGTACTGAATTGCGGCCTTACGCGCAATACGATGGAGTTCCGTCTGCTAGGTACAGGAGCACAAATGGAAACCAACGGAGCTGTAATAACCGACGAGACCCAGCACGTAGACAATAATGTCCTTGCTGATCACGTTGCGCCAAACTGTACAAGCGACATGCTTTACAAGTATGTGCTTGACGGCCGGAGCACAGGTGCTTTTGCCGGCAAGGTGCTAGTGCGTACTGACGCACAGAAAACCGTTTCGCAGCAGACCAATGCCAATCTGTGCGCTTCGCCCCAAGCCCGGGTCTATTCCCAGCCAATGCTTGAGATATATGCCGATGATGTGAAGTGTAATCATGGCTCAACAATAGGGAAACTCGATGAAAATGCCCTGTTCTATATGCGGCAGCGCGGCGTTCCCGAAGCTGAAGCCCGCCTGCTGCTTCAACATGCCTTTATCAACGACGTATTGCAGCGGGTCACATTGGAACATCTGCGCGACCGCCTTTCCCATCTCGTAGAGTTGCGCTTCCGCGGCGAGCTTTCAAAATGCCGCGACTGCAAGATGTGTCGCTAAACCTTAACGGAATGCCTCTTTCCCCGAAAGAGACAGACATGCCAAGGACAGAACATTTTATAAAAATAATTCCGCGGCTTTACTTCATTACCCGCGGCTTTGTTCATACTATTTCGCGTTTCATTTAACCAATTCAGCGACGTTATGTACAATCTAGAAGAAATACGACAGGATTTTCCCATTCTCGGCAGACAGGTTTACAACCGCCCGCTCGTATACCTCGATAATGCAGCTACCACACAAAAACCACGCTGCGTTGTCGAGGCCATTGCAGAAGAGTACTATTCTGTCAATGCGAACGTACATCGGGGAGTCCACTACTTGTCGCAACAGGCAACCGACCTCCACGAGGACGCCCGTAACCGTGTTAAAGACTTCATCAACGCCCGCTCCGCCGCCGAAGTTGTCTTTACGCGAGGCACGACAGAGAGCCTTAATCTTGTGGCGGCCAGTTTCGGCGAAGCTTTCCTTAAAGAAGGAGACGAAGTAATCCTATCGGTTATGGAGCACCACAGCAACATTGTGCCTTGGCAGTTGTTGCGCGAGCGCAAAGGGATTGTGATAAAGGTCATACCCATGGATGAAGTCGGCAATCTCTGCCTGGACGTGTATGAGACACTGTTCAGTGAGCGTACCAAGTTGGTTTGCGTGGCCCATGTGAGCAATGTGCTCGGCACGGTGAACCCTGTAGAGGAAATGGCGCGGACGGCACACAAGTACGGGGCGTTTTTTTTAGTGGATGGTGCACAGAGCGTCCCTCATTTTAAGGTGGACGTGCAACAATTGAACTGTGACTTCCTCACTTTCAGCGGGCATAAGGTTTACGGTCCGACGGGTATCGGCGTACTCTACGGGCGTGAAGAACTGTTGGAGAGAATGCCGCCCTATCAGGGGGGAGGGGAAATGATAGCCCGTGTTACCTTTGAACACACCACTTACGAGCGCCTGCCTTACAAATTTGAAGCCGGCACCCCCGATTATGTCGGTTCTCACGCTTTGGCTGTAGCTCTCGATTATGTAACCCGTTTGGGCATGGATAATATTGCCGCGCATGAGCGGGAACTGACCCGCTATGCCATGAAGAGGATGCGTGAGATTGATTCTATGAAATTATACGGTGAAACCGTCGGAAAGGATGCGGTCGTAGCCTTTAATGTGGGTGACATACATCCGCTTGACTTAGGAACATTGCTCGATCGTCTGGGAATAGCCATACGGACGGGACATCATTGCGCACAGCCGCTAATGGCGCGTTGCGGCGTGGAAGGAATGGCCCGTGCCTCGTTTGCACTCTATAATACTAAAGAGGAGGTAGATGTTTTGGTGGAAGGCATAAAGCGCGTGAGCCGGATGTTTTGAAACAAAATCGGGTGACGTTTAAAAACTGCTGTATATGGTATTCTTTTCCGATGGTGCATAATTCATGAAAGACTGCTTCAAATGAAGGGTGGCATAATGAAATTAATATTCATCTTTAACTGATATACTTATGATGTTACAAACTACAACTCCTACTGTGGAGGGACATCCTATCAAGGAGTATAAGGGCATTGTTTCGGCGCAGTCCATCATCGGCGCCAATGTCTTGAAAGATTTTATGGCAGGGATGCGTGATTTTTTTGGTGGCCGTTCCAAGGCTTATGAAAAAGTTTATCGTCAGGCCAAGGAGGACGCTTTGCGTGAGTTGGCCGAAGAGGCTGTGAAACTGGGCGGCAACGCTATCGTTGGTGTACGGTTGGATTTCGAGTCGGCCGGTACTGGCGGCATGCTTATGGTTGCCGCATCCGGAACAGCTGTGGTTATCTGATCATAAGACGTTTCAGAAAAAATAATGCTTGAGCCAATTTATAATACATCCGGACTAGTGGAGGCCGGATGTGACGAAGCTGGACGCGGATGTCTGGCCGGAAGCGTTTATGCGGCCGCGGTTATTCTACCTCCGGATTACCGTAATGATGACCTCAATGACTCGAAACAACTCACAGCACGCCGCCGTTACCGCTTACGCGAGACGATAGAACGCGATGCTTTGTCGTGGGCTGTGGGAGTGGTAACTGCGGAGGAGATAGACCGCATCAATATTCTCAATGCTTCTATTCTGGCTATGCATCGTGCACTCGATGCGCTTTCGGTAAGGCCGGAATATATCATTGTGGATGGCAACCGCTTCAGGCCGTATGATACGGTGCCCTACACTACGATTGTGAAAGGTGATGGGAAATTTCTATCCATCGCAGCCGCCAGCATATTGGCTAAGACCTATCGTGACGATTACATGCAAGCCATGCATGAACAGTATCCACACTATGGATGGGACCGCAATGCCGGTTATCCGACCAAAAAACACCGCGAGGGGTTGCGCCTGCATGGCCCATCTCCTATTCATCGCCTGTCGTATAATCTCGGTATAGAACCGACATTGTTTGATGAGGTGGAGAAAAACTAAAAGCATTTGATTTACAGATCGCAAGTATCCGGAATATCCCGACATGGATTTCCGGATACTTTTTTATTCCTCATATTTAACGTTTTTAACTTTCCGTTACATTTGAATGTGTTAAAATGGGTCAAGCCGAAATTCCGGTGCATTTGTTAAAATTCGAGAGCTGAAAT
>NZ_BEWW01000309.1 GCF_002933955.1 Prevotella sp. MGM2 | reverse complement strand
CTTAACTGACAAAAGGGTACAAAGAGGCCCTGATGCATTACTTCTTGCAAAAGTAGGTCTTAATTTTTATTTAACAAAGAAAAATTTGACTTTTTGATTACTTTTTTAACAAATGGAGTGTTTTTATAGCTGCTTTATGCTATCTATAGTTTTCATTTTAATAAAAAAAGGTCTAAATGAATAAATATTAATTCCCTGAGGAGGTTTTACAGATGCAAAAACGTAAAAAAACAAATACTTCCAATTCTTCTCTCTTGCGCGCGTATTAATAATAATGTGTAAATCATTTCGGAAAACCCCACGTGCGGGATTAGCGGAAACGCACTATCCGGAATTACTAATACAGGCATCGAGGCCAGAACTCCGGAAAAAGCCATTTATATAACCCTTAATATATTGTCAATCAATACCATATATAACAACCCCAGGCGCAAGCAAAGATTCTTCGCCATGGATTCTGATCTTCACCATGAAACGGGGAACACCATCCACCTCATGCAGCAAGCAACTTCATGCGACAGTTTTTTGCCGTATCTGCCTTTTGCAAGAAGTAACCTGCCGGAATGCATCTTTGCCTCTTATTTGCTAATATATCAGAATAATTCATCGGGACAGGACACTTTGCAAGCCGGGAAATCTGTTGTTCCGGACACCGTTATACTTACGAGCTATGGCGCCGGCCTCCTTGCGGATACATGCGGAAAAGCGGCATGCGGCATCGGGAGGCTGTTCACTTTAAAGAGCCGCGGAAGGTGTATGCGCACCCCCTCCGCATCACGTTCGGACAAGGTACAGGCTGGTGCCCGCCGATTTTCCTGTTTCAGGCCGCCAAGGCGCTTTACGGACAGGACAGCCATTTTAACATTTCTTGCTTTCGCCTGAAAAATGTTGTATCTTTGTAACAGCCAAGCGGGACGTTCCTCACGGAAGCCCCGCTTTTTACGTGGTTTTGAGGATAATCCGTAATGAAAAATGCCGTATTTCCACCCTGAAAAGCATTACTTGAAATTTAAAATCGAATACTTGGAGTTAAAATTCCAATACGGACTTTCCGCCTCTTCCCACTTTCAACCTATATTTTAACACCATGAAGTGTAACCGAAAGTTAAATATGTTAAAGTTGAAAGGACCAAAAAACGGTTGAAGACGCTCCCCAGCGACCATGTAAGCAATCTGCCTGCGGGTAAAAAACATCTTCCTTGTACGATGTCTGAAATAAAAGTTGTATTTTTGCGAGGATTTACCAAATACTTATATATAATAGTCAACACTATATAAAAGAAAAAACCAATGGAAAAATTAAGCTACGCCCTCGGCATGGTCATCGGCCACAACCTCAAGGGAATGAACGTAACTAACCTTAACAGCGCCGACTTCGCGCAGGCTGTTGCCGATGTGCTCGCCGGCGAGAAGACGGCCCTCACCGACGACGAGGCGCAAACCACCGTGAGCACGTTCCTGCAACAGCAGCAGGAAGAACAGAGCAAGGCCGCCCGCGCCGAAGGCGAGGCTTTTCTGGCTGAAAACGCCAAGAAAGAAGGCGTGACAGTACTGCCCAGCGGCCTGCAATACACCGTATTGCGCGAAGGCGAGGGACGCAAGCCCGCAGCCACCGACAGCGTGAAATGCCACTACGAAGGCACTCTGACCAACGGCACCGTGTTTGACTCCTCCTACCGCCGCGGCGAACCGGCCACTTTCCCGCTCAACGGCGTGATAGCCGGATGGACGGAAGGCGTACAGCTCATGGCCGAAGGCGCCAAATACCGCTTCTTCATCCCCTATAACCTGGCCTACGGCGAACGCGGGGCAGGACAGAGCATTCCGCCCTACGCCGCCCTCATATTCGATGTAGAGCTTATCGAGATTCTCTGATTATCGCACGTAACCAATAAAAAACAAACATAATGAAAAAATTAATGATTGCGGCCATGGTGACCGCTCCCATGCTTTTCGCCGCCTGCAACGGCAAGCACACGGCTCCCAAAGCCACCCTTGAAACCAGCCACGACACACTGGCCTATGAAATGGGTATGGCCTACGCTCCCTCCGAGGCCGAACTGAAAATGTATCTCAGCGATCCGCGCACCGGCAGCGACTCCCTGCAGATTGAAGCCTTCATGGAAGGTATGCGCGAAGGGCTCGAAGCCGCCAAGGACAAGAAGCAGGCAGCCTACATTGCCGGTCTGACCTTCGGAACACAGCTGAGCGGCAACCTGACGCAGGTGGAAAAAATGGTGTTCGGCAACGATTCCACCAAGCACCTGAGCCGCAAAAATCTTATTGCCGGCTTCATGACTGCCTATGAAGGCAAAAAAACAGCCCTCCTGCTCGACGGAAAACCCGCCGACAAGATGGCCGCACAGCAGGACCTCAACACACGTATGGACCGCCTGTCGCAGGAAGCCTTTGAGCGTGACCACGCCGAAGACAAGAAGAAATCGGAAGCAGCCATGGCACAGAAGGCCAAGGAAGCCGGCGTGAACAAACTTCCCGGCGGAACGCTCTACAAGGTACTGACCGAAGGTACCGGCGCAAAAGCCAAGGAAGGACAGACGGTTAACGTCATCTATGAAGGACGTCTGGAAAACGGTGAGGTGTTCGACGCCTCCGCACAGCATCCCGGTGCCGACGGCAAGAGCACGCCGATGGTGGTAGGCCGCCTTGTACCCGGTTTCAACGAAGCTCTCAAGGCCATGCCCGCCGGCTCGAAGTGGGAAATCACCATCCCCTACGACCAGGCCTACGGCGCACGTGGCGGCGGTCCGTTCCCTGCTTTCTCAAACCTCACTTTCACCGTTGAAGTGGTGAGCATCGAAGAAACCCCTAACGCAGAGCAGTAACCATCATGAAAATCAGACACATCCTCATCCTTGCCCTGGCAGCCTGCACAGTCACAGCCGCCACGGCACAGAAGAAAAGCGGAAAAAGCAAAAAGGCCAAGACGGAAAAAACCGTCAAAACAACCAAAATGACTCCCGCCAAAGTGCAGCCCGTTCCGGCAGCCGAGTTCAGCTACGCCATCGGCGTGGGACAGAGCCAGAGCCTCAAGACGTACCTCATCCAGCGCGAAGGGGTGGACAGCGCCTACATTGAATACACCGCACAGGCACTGAAGGAAGCCGCCAAGATGTCGCCCGAAGAACTGAAGCAGAAAATGGCCTACGCCGCCGGTCTGCGCATCGCACAGATGAACACCGATCAGGTAATCAAACAGTTCAACCAGGCTGCAACGGGTAAGGCCGACACGACCTTCACCGACCTCGCGCTCCTCAACAACGGACTGTCAGAGGGCCTTTTGGGCAAAGCTACTCTCAGCGCCGACTCAGCCATGAAAGTGGCCGAGCGCCAGTTTGAATACTACAAGCAGAAACTGCAGCAGGAGAACGCCGACTTTCTAGTGAAAAACGCCAAGGAAAAAGGTGTGAAGACAACGCCCAGCGGCCTGCAATACCGCATCCTCACGCAAGGCAAGGGGACTGTGGCAGCCGACACGACCGAAGTGCAGGTACACTACGAAGGACGCCTCATTGACGGCACTGTGTTCGACTCGTCCTACAAGCGCGGACAGCCTGCCACGTTCCGCCCCAATCAGGTGATAAAAGGATGGACAGAGGCTCTCACCACCCTCCCCGAGGGCACCGTAGCCGAACTCTACATCCCTTACAATCTGGCCTATGGCGAGCGCGGAAACCAGAACATACCGCCCTACGCCACCCTTATTTTCAAACTTGAAATCCTGAAAGTAGGGGATCCGGAAGCCGGGAAATAACCGGAACAGGCAATTCACATCACACCGCAAAAAGGACAGAAACAACCGGGACTGCGGAAAAGACAACGGAGGGAGCACGTCGCAACGGTGCTCCCTCCGTTCATTGGTGGTTTCTGCTGTAAGTATATTTAAAAAGTCATAAAAAAACGTCTTTATTCGTTTTTAATCCGTATTTTTGCTTAATGCACCACACCCCATCCCATTGGGGGTAACACTTCTGCATAATCTTCACATATTAAATAATTTATCTATGGAAAACTTGCTACACAAAGTTCTTTTGTCGGGAGGTATCTTCCTTTCGGCCACGGCTTGGGCGCAACATGAGGTGGACATGAAAAAGTACACCGACTATCAGCCCGTAAGCAAGGCGGACGCCGGTCTGCGCGCCTCCACGGTACGCTCCGGCGAAACACGTCCGGACCATGTCCACAACGGTCTGTCGCGATTCTTCCCGCCTGTGTTCAATCAGGACGGCGGCTCGTGCGGCTCCGCCTCGCGCATCTGCTACATGTTCACCCACGAAATCAACTCCTTCCGCAACCTCGACGGCTCGCAGCCCGAAAACTATTACCCTTCCCATTTCTCGTGGCTGCTCACCAACGGCAACTCCGGCAAGGACGCCTTTGTGGCAAACATCGGCATCCCATCGGCAGCTCTCTACGGCGGCCAGACTTACTCCAAATATTTTGGCAATCAGGACACGGCCAACGATGACTTCGGATGGATGCAGGGATACGATAAATGGTTTGCCGCCATGCACAACCGCATGGAATGGCCGGTGAGTTTCCCTGACAACGTGAGCACCGAAGCCGGTCGCGAAGCCGTTAAGCAATATCTGTGGAACCACAATGGCGACCCCGACTTTCACGGCGGCGGTATCGTGGGAATCGGCGTGGCCAGCGCCGCCACACTTGCCAGCATTGCCTCAACCGAAGCCAACAACGCGGCCAAAGTAACCGGCAAGAAATACATTCAGGCATGGGGCACACAGGTAGACCATGCCCTGACTATCGTAGGATATGACGACCGCATAGAATTCGACCTCAACGGCAACGGCATCTATGGTGAGAAATCGGCAGATGAGGTAGGCGCCTGGATCATTGTCAACTCCTGGGGCACAGGATGGGCCGATGGCGGTTTCGTTTACTGCCCCTACGCTTACGGCGGAGCTTACTCCAAACTGGTGGACGACAAGAAAGTGTTCGACACCAACAGCTGGTGGAAACCGGAGGTATATCACGTACGTAAAAACTACCGCCCGCTGCGTACCATCAAACTCAAAATGAACTATTCACGCCGTAGCGAACTGTATCTCACGGCAGGCATCTCAGCCGACCTCAACGCTGAAATGCCCGACCAAAGCATTGCTTTCGACCACTTCAAATATGCCGGCGACGGCAACTACGGCAACACGGTTCCCGCTCCGGAAGTGCCCATGCTCGGACGATGGACCGACGGTCTGCACCACGAGCCGATGGAATTCGGTTACGACCTGACAGATCTTTCGGCACAGTTCGACAAAAACCGGCCGCTCAAATATTTCTTCATCGTTGAAACAAAAAACACAGCCGTAGGCGAAGGACGCATCCACAGTGCCTCAATCATCGACTATGAAGAGAACCTCGCCGGAGTGGAAATGCCTTTCGACCTCGGCAACGAAGGTGTGGAAATCAAAAACGCCGGCAACAAAACCATCATATCAGTAGTGGTGCAGGGACAAGGATATTACGCCCCGCAAAACCTCACAGCCACCGACGGCGTACTCTCGTGGATGGCACCGTTAGGTTCGGCCCACACACTCACCGGCTACGAAGTTTACACCGGTGGCGAATGCATAGCCACACTCGGGACCGAGGAAACATCCTACGAACTGCCCGACGGCGCCACCGGCAATTATGAAGTGAAAGCCCTCTACGGCAACCGCCGCTCGGCCGCAGTCACCGCCGTCGTTGCCGTGGCTGACACAAAGAGCAACCGTGTTATCCAACTCCGCGGCTCAGGCTTCACGATTAAAAACGCATTCGGCGCACGCTACGACAAAGCCACTATCGAATACTGGCTGCGTCCCGCCTCCCTGAGCAACTGGAACCAGAGCGCCGGTCCGGGATGGGGACAATTCATGCTCCATGCCAACTCCAACGGTTCTTTCTCCACCGGATGGGACACCAGCAACCGCATCAATACGGCCGCTTCAACCTTGAAAGTCAACCAGTGGACGCATATAGCCATTGTTGTGGACGGCAATAAGATGACAGTTTACGCCAACGGACAGGAAGCCGGCACGATTACGTCTGAAAACCATTCGGGCCTCGGCGGTTTCGGCGACCTCACGTTCCGCAACAACAGCACCGGCGACCAGACGAACGGGCACATGGACGAAATCCGCATCTGGAAATCGGCGCGTACCGCCGAAGAGATTGCTGCGAACATGAATGTGACCTTCGGCGATGCCGGTCTGCCTGCTGACCTGTTGGTTTATTACAAAGGCGACATCATTGTGGACGGTGGAGAAAAGAAACTGCGCGAGCGCGTTGCAGGCAACCACGCCATCATGCTCAATACGAACTTTGTTTCCGCGGTAATGACCACGCCAGCCCTCAAGCCTGTGACGGATCTTTCCGTGAACATCAACGAACCTTCTGAAGAAGTTTATGCCGGCATCCCCACGACGTTTGCCGCCACGGCCTCCTCTTCCGCTACCGAACTGTCGTGGACGGCTGAAGGTGCCGGTGTGAAAGACGCCAAAGTTAAAAGGCCCGCCCTTACCTTTACCGCTGCCGGCGATCAGAAAGTAAGCGTTACAGCCTACGACAGAGATGGGAAAACCGCCACTGCCGACCTCACCGTCAACGTTAAGGAGGCTCCCGCCCCCGTTGCCGACTTTACCATGACGACAACGACTATTCCCGTAGACGGTACAATTTCATTCATTGCCGGCACTCCCCGCATGGGCTACATCTATGAATGGAGCATGCCCGGAGCGGAAACGGAAGAGGCCCTTACGACCAATGCCGCCGCAACTTATACGGCTGTCGGTACCTATACCGTCACGCTCACGGTAAAAGCCCCCGACGGCCGTACCGCTACGAGTTCGAAGGAAGTCAAGGTAGAAGCCGTGGCACCCAATACGGACTTTGACGTGGCACCGGCCGTTATCATGAAAGGGGAGACGACTTTCCTCAAGGACAAGAGCCGCCACCAGCCTACCAGCTGGAACTGGACCATTCAGGGCGATGCCAAATCGTTTGCTGTGAACGGACAAAACTCTTCGCTCACCATCAACGAGCCGGGTATTTACGATGTGACGCTCAAAACGGCCAACGAAGTCGGCTCCAGCATGCAGACACAGAAAGGCGCTCTGGTGGTTTGCAACGCCGACAGCAAACAGGGCCTGAACTTCTCCTCCGGCGAAGGTTCCGTCACGATGAAGAAATTGCCTCTGACGCGCGGCCAGAGAACTTTCACCATCGACTGGTGGATGAACCCCTCCGCGCTTACGGGCGACCTCAACGGTTTTGGCGATCCAGACAACAACTTCTCCGTGTTCACTACGGCCCAAGGCCTGCTTGTGCTCAACATGAAGGCTTCAGACGGCAAGAACTACAGCGCCTATACCGCCGCCAATACGGTGAAGCCCCAGTCGTGGCACCACTATGCCGTTACCTTTGACAAAGGTCAGGTAAGTTTCTACGTGGACGGCACACTCAGTCACAGCATGAGCATATCCGCCACGATCATTCCCTCCATTACGGAATTTGTCATGAGTCCGAGCAAATATCCTCTCACGGCGATTATCGATGAGTTCCGGATTTGGGGTAAGACGCTTACCGCAGAGCAGATCAGACAGTATGCCAACGAACCGATAGCCGATGTAGCCGCCGCCGAGCGCGACAATGACCTGCGGGTGTACTACAACTTCAACCAGTCGGGCGGCGACGTGAAAGACGCCACCTCCAACGCCAACGACGGCGTGCGCCGTAACTTCGGCCCCGACGGCGATGCCTGGAGCTCGTCAAAGGGAGTGTTCTGCCTCAGCAATTCCGCGGGCACACTCACCGATGTCACACAGAATTACCTGGTCAACTACACCGCCCCATTCAAAAACGACGGCACATCAGTCAACCCCGCCAACAGTTCCCGCTTCCTCGGTCTGGCCGACTGGACGCTCCAAAATCAGATCAAGGAAAACGGTGTGACCACCGGCGCACACGTTGACACCCAAAAGGGCAACTCCATGACCATCACCTCCTTGTGGGACAACTTCTCCACTGTTAAAGACCACAAAGTGTTCCAGACCGTTACCCTGCCCGCGGGTGCCTATACCTTCACGGCCGAGTTCAGCAACTGGGAAGGCGAGCCTGTAGAAAGCTACCTTGTAGCCGCCGCCGGCAAAACGCTGCCCGTCACCGACAGCCTGGCCACCAAAGCCCTGGGCTACACGAAAATGCTCTCCAAAGCACAGACCATGACCAACAGTGTGTCCTTCATTCTCACAGAAGAGACGGAAGTGTCGCTGGGCATTCTGGCCAACATCAACGGCAGACGCTGCGTTACCTTCAAGCAGTTCAGCCTCTCCGCCGGAGAGTTCGAAAGCATTGAGGCTGACAACTCCGGCGGACACACCCTCACCGTGGACGCTTCAGGATGGGCTTCACTCTTCCTGAACTACGCCACCTCCATTCCCGAAGGCGTGAAGGCATACGTTGCCGTCAGCCGCGGCACCTCCGAACTGGTTCTCAACCCGATTGAAGACGGCATCATTCCCGCCCAAACGGCCGTTATCATCGAAGCCGAACCTGAAACCTACCTCTTCGCGCCCACCACGACTGCCGGAACGGCCACCAGCCTCCTGCAGGGCACGCTCAGCGACCTCACCACAACTGCCGGACAGGTATACTATACCGTTCAGAAACCGGCAGCAACCGACGAAGCTGTTATGGGTCGCCATACGGGAACCGTCATTCCGGCCAACACGGCCTACCTCACAGCCGATACCGCCGGCGCGCCGGAAGCTTATACCTTCAGTATAGTGCCCACAGGCATCGGCGGCATAAACACCCCGATCAAGGGCAATGATGCCGTGTACGACCTCAGCGGCCGCCGCGTGAAGCAGCCTTCCAAGGGCTTCTACATCATTGGCGGCAAAAAGGTCATTGTGAAATAAAACGGCTGTGATCCAGCACACCGCTCCTGCCATCCGGCTCCGCGAACACCAATTCCGTGGAGCCGGATTTACTTTCCGCCTGACCGCCCCTGCGGCAGTCTGCCCGTTCTTCCGGCACCACAGTCCCTGCAGCTGCTATCGGCACTTTCAACACGCTGAAAAGGCAAAAGCGCATTTTAACACAATTTGCTTTCCGCCGGAAAATGTCATATCTTTGTAACAGCGAAGCGGGATTTTCCACACGGAAGTCCCGCTTTTTCAGTATTTTTCAATGACTTTCAAAGGCATTTCAGAGTAATTTTCGCTTGAATTTCCAAGTATTGCAATTTTAATTTCACGTATTCGTGTTAAAATTCTGATACGGACTTTTCGCTTTTCCCTGCCTGCAACCTATATTTTAACACATCGGAATGTTGCGGAAAGTTAAAAACGTTAAAGTCCGATCCCCGCGAAAATGTTAAAAACGGTTCGTCCGGACCTCAAGAACATAGGAATGCACTGCCCTAACAACAAAAAGCACGCCTTTGACGAGAAAAAACGCCAGAATAATCGCCACCCCGTTTTTTCTGCGTATCTTTGCAAGATTAAACACAGTATATACTTTTTTATCATCCCGAATTTTGAAAACATTTGAAGAATTGGGCGTTTCGGAGGCCATCCGCCGCGCCATCGCGGAGTTAGGATACGAAAACCCTATGCCCGTTCAGGAAGAAGTCATCCCTTATCTGCTCGGTGTGGGCAACGACGTCATAGCCCTGGCACAGACGGGAACCGGCAAAACGGCCGCCTACGGCCTGCCCGTGCTCCAGAAGGTCAATCCCGACGACCGCCGCACACAAGCCGTCATACTCAGCCCCACGCGTGAACTGTGCCTGCAGATAGCCGGCGACCTCAAAGAATACTCACGCTACATCGACGGCCTGCACGTACTCGCCGTCTACGGCGGTTCGAGCATAGAGAGCCAGATACGTTCCCTGCGCAAAGGCGCCCAGGTGATCGTGGCCACCCCGGGCCGACTGATAGACCTCATGAAGCGCGGCGTGGCCCGCCTCGACGCCGTGGAAAACGTAGTGCTCGACGAAGCCGACGAAATGCTCAACATGGGCTTTACGGAAAGCATCGACGAAATACTGGCCGGCGTACCCGAAGAACGCAACACACTGCTCTTCTCCGCCACCATGGGCAAGGAAATAGAGCGCATAGCCAAAACCTACCTGCGCAACTATCAGGAGATCGTTGTAGGCTCGCGCAACGAAGGCGCCGAAAAGGTGAACCACATCTACTACCTCGTTCACGCCAAGGATAAATATCTCGCCCTCAAACGCGTTGTGGACTACTACCCGCGCATATATGCCATCATCTTCTGCCGCACACGCATGGAGACACAGGAGGTGGCCGACCTGCTCATACGCGACGGCTACAGCGCCGAGGCCCTGCACGGCGACCTCTCGCAGGCACAGCGCGACCTCACGATGCAGAAGTTCCGGCAGCACCGCACGCAGCTGCTGGTGGCCACCGACGTGGCGGCACGCGGCCTTGACGTGGAGGAACTCTCCCACGTTATCAACTACGGCCTGCCCGACGATGTGGAGAACTACACCCACCGCAGCGGACGCACCGGACGTGCCGGCAAACGCGGAACAAGCATCTCCATCATCCACATACGTGAAAAAGGCAAGGTGCGTGTCATTGAAAAAGTCATCGGCAAGGAATTTGAGGCCGGCACCCTGCCCGAACCGCAGGAAATATGCACCAAGCAGCTCTATCGCGTGATGGACGAACTTGAACGCATTGAGGTTGACGACGTGCAGATAGCCCCTTTCCTGCCCGAAATATACCGCAAGCTTGAGTGGCTCACCAAAGAAGACCTCGTCAAGCGCATCGTAAGCCGCGAGTTCGGCCGCTTCCTCAACTACTACGCCAACGCGCCCGAGATCGTACAGCCCACCGCCACACGAAACGGCAAAAAGGGCGAGAGGAACGAAAACAAAGGAGAACGCCGCCGCGCCGAACGCCAAAACGGCCCGCGGCAGGCAGAAGCCGGCTACAAGCGACTCTTCATCAACCTGGGCAAACGCGACAACTACTATGCGCGCGAAATCATCAACCTCGTCAACCGCTACGTCAAAGGCAAAGTGCAGATAGGACGCATCGACCTCACCACCAACTGCTCCTTCTTCGAAGTGCCCGAGGCCGAAGCTTCCCTCGTAATACAGAAAATGGCCAAGGCCAAGGTAGGGGAACGCCGCGTTGTAGTGGACAGCGCCGAACGCGAACAGGCTTCCGCCGGAAACAGGGGAGGCAAGGAACGCCACGGCCGGACAAAACGTTTCGAGGCTGACGCGTCACCGCGCGACATGAAGAAAAAATGGAAGAAAGAGGCTGCGCCCGAACGCGAAGGCAAAAAGAAAAAACGCCACGAGGACTGGCGCCAATTCTTTGAATAAAACCGCCTGCCGGCAATCAGGCTAAAACGCCGGACTCCGGCAGACGGCATTTTCCCCACATACTGGAACCCGACATGAAACACCGCTTTTCCTTACTCATCCTGCTCCTCATTCTGGCAGCCGCCACTCCGGCAGCCGCACAGAACCTTCACCTCAAACTGGGTGGCGGACTAGCCTCACGCTACGGGAGCGACAAAGCCGTAGGCGCCTACAAAATAGGCATGGGCTACGAAGTGGAATTCGACCAGCACTGGACGCTCACCCCCCAGCTGCTCTTCTACGGAAAAGGCTGGCAAGACCCCGAACGCGCCGTACCGGTAATCAACGATGACGGCACCCCCATGCTCGACGACAACGGACAGCAGGCCTACAGCACCATGAGCCGCTCCACAGCCGCCTGCTACGTGGAACTGCCTCTCATGCTGAGCTATTACATCAGAGTGGGCGAGGCACGCTACATAGTCCTCTCGGCAGGCCCCTACGCCGCATTGGGCGTGAACGGAAAGATAAAGACACGGGGCGACGGCAGCCGCATAGGCAGCGAGAAGCTGTTTTACTCCAGCCCGACATTTGGCCATGAAGGTTTGCGCCGCTTCGATGCCGGCATACAGTCGTTTGCCGGATATCAGTTCGGAAGCGGCCTCATACTGGGAATGGAAGCCGACTGGGGACTGGTGAAGACCCGCAGAAACGGCAAGCGTAATCTTTCAGGACTGATATCGTTGAGCTACAAGTTCTGATTACCGGATGATGAATCCTATTAATTTTCATCCCGTTTGAAAATAACCCGTCAGACATCCCGCCCTTTCCGAAAGGCAATATAAAATGTCTGTAACGGTTCATCCTCAAACAAAACAATAACCTCTACCTACCAACGCAGTCCGGCAGCATGAGAGCATGCTGCCGGACTGCGTTGGTAGGCTCTGCCAAATACTATCCCACAGCTTCTGCTATATACTTACCAAGAATTGCCATCCATTCCCTACGGCCAAAAGCCGTAAGACAGGCCGTCAGGCCGCAAAATCTCCCCTGAATGCCCAACCGTAGCAGGAATAGAAGAAACCGCCTTAATCGGAGTAAAGTCCTAAAAAACAGAAGAAAGGCCTCTACAACAGAAAGAACAGAACAAAAAAGGTAATAAAAAATTACAATTAACAGAATAAAAACATTTTTCAAACAAAGGAAATTTTTCTGTTTTTCCTCATCCATTGAATTTATACCCTATGATTCACATTTCCTCTAATTCCAATATAATTATATTCATAATCACACTTGAACCATCAAATATTTGTTCTATTCTAAATTAGGGTACACTTGACCAAACTATCATCATATTTATATTAAAATAAGGTAGAGGGATGCAGCCTTTTGCGTCTTTTCATATCATATAAAATATGACAAAGTGTGAACTGATTGATCTGTGTAAGAAAGGAAATGAGCAGGCTTTAAGTTTGCTCTATAAAACTTATGCGAGTAAAATGAAAAAAATCTGTTGCCAATATGTTTCTGACAAGCAAACAGTAAATGATCTTCTACACGACGGATTTATTATAATTTTCACATCGATCAATACATTACGTTCTCCTGAAAAATTAGAAAGCTGGATGGGGAAAATAATGAAAAACATTTCATTAAGATATCTGGAAAAGCGCCGTTCCCTCACGGAAGATCCTTTAGACAATATAGAGGAATTTGAAGAGCCTTCATGCCTGTCGTATCCGAATAATTTTCCATCTTATGTGATGATGCTCAAAATGATAGAATCATTGCCGGAAGGCTATCGCAAAATTTTCAAGTTAGCGGTATTGGAGGGATTATCTCACAAAGAAATCGGCGTATTGCTAAACATAGCTCCCCACTCTTCTTCATCACAATTATCAAGGGCTAAAAAATTGCTGCGCAAACTCCTATCCGAATACCGGATTATAGCGGGGCTATTTATATTGTCATCCATCATTTATCTACGGCACCTACGACATACACCAAAAGAAATTGCCGGCATTTCCCAAAAAGCAGTAATTCATCCTGAAGAGAAAAAAGTTCCCAAAAACATTTCACTCAAAAAGCCTGTAAATTTTATCCATACATCTGCTTATCAGGACGGCCATTACGGGTGCATTGAAAATGAGATGGATAAGCAAGACATTATTTATCAAGATAATACCACTGAGAGAAAAGACAGTGTGTTCAATCATACAATAACTAAGAATGTAAAAATAAAAAAAGACAAAGAACTTCACCGCAGCACTACCCACCAACATTTATTCAATGATAAAAAGAACTGGTCATTGGCTTTATCGTATTCAGGCGTAAAGAAGCAGACAAATACTCACAAGACGATAATTCCCGGTGACACTTCATCGGAAAATCCAGAAGAAATGAAAAAAAAATCATATCATCATATTCCTATAACCTTATCACTTTCATTATGCAGGAAGATTGGTAAAGATTGGGATATTGAAACCGGATTTCAATACACATACCTGCGTTCTGATTTTACAACAATTACCAGTTCCTATTGGAAAGAAATACAAAAAATCAATTATATAGGAATCCCCTTAAAAGGGGCATTCAATATATGGAACAGGCAGAAATTCTCCTTTTATATATCTGCCGGGGTCACTCTAGATATTCCAATAAAAGCAACCTCTGAAAATTTTGGATCTGATGAAAGCGGGAAGATTATTTTTAATAAAAAAACAATATATCCGTCTTTGCAGTGGTCAACAAATCTTGGCATAAGTGCCCGATATCAGATTACACCATCTTTCGGAATCTATGCAGAACCCAATTTGCGCTACTATATTAATAAGGGAAATAGTTTAAGAACAATCAGAACTGAAAAACCCTTTAATACAGATCTGTCCATAGGAGTCCGTCTGTCCTGGTAAAAAAAATAATGACAATCATGCAGTCTTTCATGAAATAGTCCATCGTATTCATAGAGACTTACAGTTAACGAAGGCTCACAAATTGAGATTTCCGAAAATTGAAGTTATAAAACAGGTAATAACAGCCAATACCATCATTTCATGCAAGAGCGTCATAAAAACAGAACCATCTATTTCAAGGAACTTTCCATAACAAGCAAGAATTATTTTATTCCATATATCCAACACTCACATCCTGTGGAAGCAGGCATGAATGTATTGGAAATTGGTTGTGGCGACGGTGGTAATCTGCTCCCTTTTTCTAAAATGGGATGCAATACTATCGGAGTTGACATTGCAACAAGCCGAATTAAAGATGCGAAAGCTTTCTTCAAAACGGCTCATGCAAAAGGAATATTCATAGCACAAGACATCTTCCTTTTAAAGGAACTAGAACAAGATTTCGACATCATCATCTGTCATGATGTATTTGAGCATATTAGGAATAAAAGGCTATTCCTTTCTCATTTGAGCAAGTACCTGAAACCGCAAGGTATCGTCTTTATGTCATTTCCTGCATGGCAAATGCCGTTTGGTGGGCATCAACAAATTTGCAAAAGCAAAATATTATCCCATCTGCCTTTCATTCATTTACTCCCTACTGCCATATATCGGTTGCTGTTAAAGATTTTCAGAGAAGATAATGACTGCATCAAAGAACTGCTTTCCATCAAGCAAACACGCATATCAATAGAATCGTTTGAGAGTTTAATAAAAAAAACATCCCTAAACATCCAAGACAGAAAACTATGGTTAATAAATCCCCATTACAAAATAAAATTCGGATTATCTCCACGTAAACTAAGCAAAAACATTAGCCACATCCCTTTCTTAAGAAATTTTTTCAGCACAAGTTGTTTCTATATTCTAAAGGAAAAAGAACTTGACAAGATTTGAAATAATTATGAGTCGTCAGAATCAAATTTATCTTGACTCTGACGACTCAATCCATTATAAACTCAGGTAAGATTTAAGTACCTTGATATATTCTTCCATAGCCAACTTACCTTCTTCTGTAAGACGACAAGTTGTACGAGTCTTTTTCCCGACAAACTCTTTAGTTATCTGAATATAACCAGCATTACTTAATTTGTCTAACTGAACGCTGATGTTCCCAGATGTGGCATTCGTCTGTTCTTTTAAGTAGCTGAAATCCGCTTCCTCTACCGAGACTAACAAAGTCATAATAGCTAATCTTAGTTGAGAGTGAATGATTGGATTCAATTCTTTCAGCATGGCTCTTTTATTTTATGATTGAGCAAATGTCCAGGTATTACCATCATCATAAGAAATGAAACACCAAACAGTAAGTTCCACCAATCAGCTACAACTGTATTTGTAGTCATAGAAACCAACATATAAATAGCTACGGAAAAAGCTATTAATGGAGTATAAACCATCAATTTGAAGTCGGTGATAATACCTGTTATAGCAATACCAAGACCCGCATATAACAAGGATAATGGCAACATAAGTGTAAAATTACAACTTCCATTAAAATAGCCAAAGATGACAATACCAATAACTGTGAGAAAAAAGGCTTGTCCTAAAATGCACCAGATACTGTCAATGGCTTTGTCCATATAGGTTACTACGCAAACTTTAGATTTATTTTTACTCACTCTTATCCAAATTGCAGGAACAAACATGAAGAACCATAGAGC
The DNA here is from genome assembly GCF_002933955.1 of Prevotella sp. MGM2. Lineage (GTDB taxonomy): Bacteria > Bacteroidota > Bacteroidia > Bacteroidales > Bacteroidaceae > Alloprevotella. Next base: position 114 of record NZ_BEWW01000309.1, on the reverse strand, counting down.
AGACCACATAGGTTTACCGGTTAAATGTACAAGCAGATAGACTGCTACAGATAGTAATAGTGGGTCAAGCCGAAAACACGGTGCATGAATTTTGAGAAAAGTGTTAAATTTGTG
>NZ_BEWW01000308.1 GCF_002933955.1 Prevotella sp. MGM2 | reverse complement strand
CATTTCAGCTCTCGAATTTTAACAAATGCACCGGAATTTCGGCTTGACCCGGAAATTCCCCGTATTGGAATTCAAATTCCAAGTATTCGTGTTAAAATTTCGACGCAGACTTTTCCCAACCCAATACTTATAACCTATATTTTAACACTCCAAAATGTAATGGAAAGTTAAAGATGTTAAAGTCGTTAGGAGGGTTTCGTCATTGTCTATGGGCTTTATCTTTTGGCTTTTCCTGTTGGAGGTGATGGCTTCATTCCTTCCGGAAATACATTATACGGTGACTCACGCCACGCTTGCCTAATGTGCGCAGTTCGTAATGGCCGGGCATTAGTGACGAGAGATTCGGTTTCTGCGTGGCCGGTATCGTCATGACGGCGCGTCCGGCGAGGTCGGTCACGAGGTAGAACGGAGCCTCCGGTGTGTCGGCGGGCAGGGAGAGGTAACCGTCTTTTGTGGTCGGTATGTTCTGTGCCGCTGATGGTAATGATACGACGTTGGAAGTCGCGGTGAGCGGACTTTCGTTGCCGTAGGCGTCGACGGCCGTTACGGCGTGTCGGGAGTTGCGTGTCCGGGGGAGCAGCGGGGCATACCGGAAGGTGGTTTCTTTGAGGCCTTGGGCCAAAAGTGTGGACTGATCGAAGGTGAGTGTGTCGGTGTCGTGGGCAAGGCGGTACACATTGTAGGTGACGGGTACGCCGGGCGTGTTGTCGGACACTGGTTGCCAGGTTAGTTGAAACTCATAGCCGTTCCTTTCCATCTTCACATGGGGCGGGGCGGGTGATATGCTGTCTGCCCATGTCATGGGAGGGATGAGTGCGGGGCGGGTGTAGAAGTCGGTCGACGCGAAGTCATAAAGTCCCTTGACATTGTCTGTGAAGAAACGGCTGCGGAAAAATGCCTGTCCGCCCATGCCTGTCAGGCGGGTGAACTGCATTTGCCGTGCCACCGTACCGAGCGGCCAGTTCTTCTCGCGGGGGCTGAGAAAGTAAATGCCCAGTCCCGGCACCACGGGGCGGCCGGCCGACTGTTCCTGCCAGTCTTGGGCAAAGGGGTAGAAGTGGCGGCCGTCAAAGTACATCATGGGAAAGAGCATGTCCATCAGTCCCTCGCGCAACCATTTCTGTGCGTCTTGGTGAACGGCGTCGCGGGCGTTCCAGCCGTAGCTGCTCTGGCGCGGCAGGTCGGCGTGTTTTCCTATGGGCGAGCAACTTATCTTTACCCATGGGCGTATGTCTTTCACGACATGGTTGATTTTGCGTACTACGGAAGTGACGTTCTCGCGCCGCCATGCGGAGACCGCCATGCCTTGGCCGTATTTCCGGTAGGTGTTGCGGTCGTTCCAGGGAATGCTTTCTTCAGGATAGCGTATGTAGTCGAGGTGTATGCCGTCCACGTCGTATCGGCGGACTATTTCTTCGCAGATGCGTGCCAGATAGTCGCCTGTGGCCGGTACGCCGGGATCCATCATCCATTGGTCGCCGCAGCGGCGGCACAGTTCGGGATGCTTGCGTGGCAGGGCTTGTTTTCCCAGCCGTTTCTCGACAGCCACTTTGCAGATGGGAAAAGCCACTACCCAGGCATGCAGTTCCATGTGGCGCTTGTGGCATTCTTCGATAGCAAACGCCAGAGGATCGTAGAGTGGCGCCTTGCCGGGTGTTCCGGTAAAGGCGGCGTCCCATGGCTCTATGGCGGAAGGATAGGCCGTAGTGGACCGGATGCGCGACTGGAACAGCACGGTATTGATGCCTGCTTGTTGCAATTTGTCGAGTATCCGGCAAAGTTCCTGACGCTGTTGTCGGGCGCCTTCTTCTGTTGTCGCAGGTTTCGAAGGCCAGTCCAAGCCACTCAGAGTGGTGAGCCATACGGCACGTACTTCATGGCGCGGTTTGGCTGCAGCTCCCTTAATAATTTGGGCAGGTGCAGTGCTGTTGGAAAGTATCAGTGTCAGGAAAATGGCGGAGGCTGTTATGAGAGAGCGTATCATTTCTTTATTTTCTTCATGAGTTCTGTCAGTTGCATGCGTGGATAACCCAAGTCCAAAGCCCTTTCGATGTCCTTGCGGGCCGATCCGCCTGCTTCCAACTCAATTAACAGTTTTGCGCGTTCCGCGTAAAGTGCGGCTTCGGCCGGTCTAAGGCGGATGGCATAGTCATAATCTATGCGCGCCGCTTCCTTCATGTTCAGTCTTACTTCCAGTTGGGCGCGGGCTATGTATCCGTCCGGATTGTCAGGATGTGCGGCTATGAAAGCGTTGAGGTGTTCGAGCGAGGCCTGCGGCTGTCCCAACGACTCCAGTGTGCCGGCCATCAGCAAGGTGGCAGCGGCGTTTCCGGGCTCAAGGCGTAAAATTTCCTCAAGACTTCTTAGCGCCATGTCGTGTCGTTTGTTTTTGGTATATACGGCCGCTTGAAGGACGAGTACTCTTATGCGGTCGTCTTTGCTTTCATCTTGATTGCGCAATAAGGCCTCGCAGTCATCGGCCGCCGCTTTAAGACTGTTCATCTCATAGTAACAAACCGCGCGGTTGTAACGGGCGGAATGAGTGGCGGGATGTGCTTTCAGTATGTTTGTGAAATGTTCTATGGCGGCGGGAAATTTGCCTCGTGCCATTTCTATTTGGCCCAGATGGTATCGTATAATGTAATTGCCCGGTGCGTCAGGACGCGTTTTAAGAGCCTGAAAAAATCGCCGCTCGGCTTCGTCAAGCGAATCGGCGTGTAGGGCGTTGAAAGCCCGTGTCAAATGATCTATGTAGGCCAGAGAATCCTTTTCCTGACGTTCGTTCAGACCTTTTTCATAGCGGTAATCATCAATGTCCTTAGCCCGCACGCTGCCGCTGTTGAGGTCGATGATTGTCTGTGCCGGTAGTGTGGTGGCAAAGACTGCCGGTAAAAGTAAGAGGATAAGTTGTTTTATTCTCATCTCCTGTGCGTTTTTTACGGTTCGTTGATCTGAAAATAAATGGTATCACCCAAGCTGGTTCCTACGCCGTTGCGTGCAAAGGGTACGGCGTAGTAGCGGCCCGCTCCCAGAGAGTCGGTCAGTACGGTGAATACCTCTTCTGGAATGTCGGCTGTGGTTTCGAGGCGGAGTGTATCGTTGCCGTATTTGAAACCACAGGCGGACAAACGGCTGTTTGGGGAACTGGTTACTTCGCCTGTGAGATGGGCATGCCAACCGTCAGAAACTGCAGAGAGTGGTTTAATCGTAGGTGGGAAAGGCTGTTCGTTAGAACGGTCGGTAGGATTGCAGGCGGTGGAAAAGACTAAAGCTAGCATGCCCGTATATATATAGTGCTTCATCGCTGGAGGATTTTTTTTGAAATAATTGTTGTTTATTTTTGTTCGGCCGGTTGAAAATGTATTAGCAGTATGCGGCGGGTGGAGTCGGTTATGGCTGTTCGGCGGTCTATTCGGCCACCGACAACCCAAATGATGCCCTTTTCATCTGTGATGATGCGGCACCATGGCCGGCTTATGGCAGATATCCGCCTGTCGGCCAGATAATCGTTGAGCAGTTTGGTGCCTTTCATGCCAAAGGGGCGGAAACGGTCTCCGGCTTTTGGTGCGCGGCAGACCAATGTTCCTTGAATGGCATCGGCGTCGAAGGCTGCGGCATCGGTGCCGATGGGAATTTCGGTCAGAGCTTCGCGTGGTATCCGTTTTATCTGTATTTTCGAACCGTCGGAGAGAATTTGCAGTTCATTGTCGGAGATGTTCTGGGGTAGGAACACTGGAGCTTTCCTGCATACTTCAAGACGGTTGCGGTAGATGGTGGCCATGTGGGTGGGCGATTCGTAGAGTGGGGCCTTTCTGTTGCCGGAATGGGCGGCAATGGCATCGATGGCGGCTTCGTGGAAACCGTAGAGGCGGCCGATTGTGTCAAAATGAGCACGGTGGCACAGGGCTTCAATGGGGTAGGCGGCTCCATGGGGTAACGGAAGTGCCTGTTGATGTACTTGTGCGCCAATTTGTTCGTAGGCGTCTCGGGCTGCCCTGAAACGGCGCATGCTGGCGGTTATGGTTGTTTCAATCGAGGGGTTGAGGCGGCGCATGAGCGGCAACAGTTCATGGCGCACACAGTTGCGTTTGATGTTGGTATCGGTGTTGGAACTGTCGTCTACGTAGTTCTGCCCGTTGTTGCTGAGATAGGCTATGATGTCGGTGCGCGACACGTCGAGCAGAGGGCGCAGGATGTGGTCGCGGCGGTAGTCCATGCCTGTCAGGCCGTTGACGCCTGTGCCGCGTATCAGGTTGAGCAGCAATGTTTCCACGTTGTCGTCGCGATGATGGGCTACGCAAACGCCGTCGGCCCCCACTTTGCGGCGCAAATGCTCAAACCATTCGTAACGCAGGCGGCGGGCGGCCATTTCCAGGCTTTCGCCGTGACTGGCGGCTTCGTTGCGGGTGTCGAAGTGTACGGTGTGAAGGCGGACTGCCGATTTCTCGCATAGCGTATGGCAAAAGTTTTCGTCGCGAAGGCTTTCTTCACCACGCAGGTGGAAGTTGCAGTGGGCCGCCATGATTTTATAGCCCAACTCACGCAATACGGTGAAAAGTGCCACCGAGTCGGCGCCTCCGCTTAGTGCCACGATGTAGCGCCGCTCTTTGCGGAGCAGATGCTGGCGGTCTATGGTGTTTTGTATGCTGGCGGAAAAGGACATGAAGGGGTGAAAGGAATAGTCGTTTGTCAATAAGAAACAGATGTGGCGATATCTAGTGCCTTAATCCGGTCTGCGATGTCGTCAAGCTCTTCGGGCAATGCTTTTTGCAGATGACTGTCGGGCGTTTCCCTGTCAATGGTGTAGATCATCACCTGGCGGGGAGCGATGCGGCGGACAGCTTCAAGCCATGGTCTTACATATTCCTCACCGGTGTTGTCGACGCTTGTGCCGGTGGTATCGGTGCCTTTCATGAATATGGTCTGTATGATGAGCCGGCCGTTAAAGCTGCAGAGGTTTTCGATGACGTTCTCTATGTCGTATGTACCGCAAGGACGGTTGATCCGGTCGATGTAGCTGGCCGAAACGGTGTCGAGTTTCAGGATGTTGTTGTCTACCCGCAACAGGGCGGCATGTACTTCTGGGACTGCAATCCGGGTGGCGTTGCTCAGCACGCTGACTTTGGCCGTCGGACAGTAACGGTTGCGCAGAGCGATGGTGTCGTCAATGATGCCGGCAAAGTCGGGGTGGGTTGTCGGCTCTCCGTTTCCGGCAAAAGTCAGAACGTCGGGCAGTTTGCCTTCGGCCGTCATGGTCTGGAGTTTCTTCTCCAGTTCCGAGGCAACGGTTTCGCGTGTCGGCCGGTGCTGTTGCGGTTTGTTGTTGCGGTTAAAGCCACATTCGCAATAGATGCAGTCGAATGTGCATATTTTTCCGTCGGCCGGCATGAGGTTGATTCCGAGCGATACGCCGAGACGGCGGCTGTGGACCGGTCCGAAAATAGGGGAGGGAAAGAGGATTGTTGCCATAATGAGGCAAAGGTACAAATAAAATTACAGGCAGGGGCGGCGTGGCTGTTTTACGTGGGGCAAGTTGGCGGGAACATTAACATCTTTAACTTTCCGTTACATTTCGGTGTGTTAAAATATAAGTTGTAAGTATCGGGAATTGAAAAGTCCGTATCGGATTTTTAACACGAATACTTGGAATTTGAACTGCAATACGGGGAATTTTCAGGAAAAACAGGGTGGAAAACGGCCGAAATATGGCAAAAAAACACTGAAAAAGCGGGACTTCCCAATGGAAAGCCCCGCTCCGCTGTTACAAAGATACAACTTTTTCAGACCAAAAGCAA
>NZ_BEWW01000307.1 GCF_002933955.1 Prevotella sp. MGM2 | reverse complement strand
TTTCAGCTCTCGAATTTTAACAAATGCACCGGAATTTCGGCTTGACCCCATCTTTTGGCTATGCTGATATTCGATGTCACGCATCGGGTGTATGACTAAAACAGACAATGAAAAAGAAAAAAACGCAGATATGCCCATATCACCGACCATGATATGTAGGCATCGAATCAGTAAAAAAGACAGGGGAAAATATCGGAACCCCACGGTTCAAAATCACAAAATGCAGGTGTACTGACACGGATATGAAGGAAAATCAGCGCAGTTAAATATCCTTAAAGCCCAATAAAAATCTAAAATCCATTTTCCTCCAAATTCCCCAAAAGTACACTATTAGTACACCGCAAACCACAAACCCCGCTGATAATCAGCACACTTACGGCTGTTTGTAATTATTGTCCAGATCTACAAGAGAACTTATGCGGAAGTTATGTTATCCTATAAATTTGATGCGATTGACTCTACAACCGCAGTCTTTACTGTTTTAACACTGCAAAGTTAATTATTTTTTATGAGCTATCAAACCTCCGGCTCGCCCTTCTTGCCGATGCGGTGTTTCTTACGCTGTTCTATCAGAGCGCGTTCCGATATTCCCAACAGCTTTGCCGCTCCTGTCCAAGAACCACTGTGACGGTAGGCCTCAATGATTTTTTCCTTGTCTTTCTGCGGCTTGCGCAGAGCAAGGCTGTCATCTGCATCAGGCTCCGTCTGGCTGAAATTGAGGTCGGCTGCCGATATTACATCTGTCTTTGAATGGAATGCGGTATAGAGGACGGTATCTTTCAGTTCCCTTACATTGCCAGGCCACGGGTGCAACTTCAACGCTTTGATTGCCGAGGCATCGAGCTTTCTCCTGTGCTGTTCTTTGCTGTGGGCAAAATGTGTCAGGAAATAGTCTGACAACGGCACGATGTCTTCGGTCACCTCCCGTAATGGCGGCACTGTTATGTCAACCGGGCGTAGAATGTAGAACAGATTAGGGCGGAACGTCTTTTCAGACACCATACGGCGAAGTTCGGGGTCTGCGGTGCAGATTACCCTCACATTCGGATGCTCGTTTTCAAGTATGTGAAGAAGCACCGATTGTTTCTCGAAGTTCAGCAACTCACGTTCTTGATGATGATTGTACCGCCGTCAGCCTTTTTGAAGTATCCTTCCATACGGTTAAGGACTTCACTGCGCAGATTTGCAGGGTCGTGGTTGCCGACAAGTGCCGCGCCACCGGCTTCTATGACGGTGCATGGCTTTTGCGACCGCGAACTTAGCCTGTAAATCTCTTTTGCGATCTGCTCTTTTCCTGAGCCGCATTCGCCGAAGATGACTGCATTGACATCCGTCGCGGCAATATTTCTTATTGCCCGCTCAATCCCGGCAAATGCCTCGCTTTGGCGTGGGATAAGCTCATCAGGGAGTAACAGCATTGTTCTGCCCGGTCTTGCATACCTGCCCACTGTTTCAACAAGCTGCTTGTCCATTGCCGGACGCTGAATGATGTTGACGGCACCGCCGTCTTTCATCACGTCGGCGATCTCCAACGGATTGAGGTTGTCCACGATGGCTATGACGGGAAATTTGTAGCCCTTCCGTTTCTGCCAGTTGATTAACTCCTGCGCTGTGCCACGGATGAATTTCATTGCCGTGACAATCACTGCGCCGGGTGGAAGTTTCTCCACCTCGTCTTTTGCAGCCTCCATCGTCTCGACTGCTATCGGCTCGTAGCCGGCTCGCGTAAGCAAGCCAATCATGAGCCGACGGTCGGAGTCGGAGGCATATACAATGAGGATTTTGTTCATTGTTAGATAAATTTAGATTATTAAAATACACAGTCAGATACGTTTCATGCTCTTTCATGGAACGTATCTGAGTTTTGTAGTTATTTGTCAGAATATCACATAAGCCATGTATTATTTGGTGTGGCTTACCACATGTATGGTTTTGCCTTCTTTATCGAGCAAATTCAGTTTAAGATTCTCTTTGTCGGCGGTCAGGACAGAGAATCCGGGAGAATTGTTGCAAAATACGGTGCCCTCGATTTCTTTCGGAGTCCGTGTGAGGGAGCCGGATGTGTTGACCACATAGTCGATTTTTGAATCCGGGCGTCGGATGTGCTGGTAATTGTGGATATGACCGCAGATATACATGTCCACATTGTGCTTCCGCAGAATTGTGTCAACTTTCTTCTGCATATCTGTTCGCTCAGATTCCGACTTGTCGGTATAGGCATAGATGGGATGATGACCGACCACAACGATCCAGTCTTCCGTCGCCTCTGTCAAAGTCTTTCCGAGCCATTGCAACTGGGCTTCGGTATCCTGATTCACAGCATCGGGATATGTGTCGGTCTTTTTCCTGTATTTGTCAATCAAAGGAGTAGTGTCGAGAAATACCACCTTGACAGTTGTCCCGTCATCTTCAAAGGTCTTGGTGTAATATCTTGCCGGCATCTCCCAACGGCGGGATATGCCGGAATAGTCGATAACCGCTTGGGTGTTGCCGCGATATTCATGGTTGCCGCAAACGGGATACCAGTTCACCATAAGCTCCGGGTGGTCGTAGATAAGCTCATAGTTGGTCATCCACAAGGGATCTGTCACACTCTCCACTCCGCCGTAGTGATGTGTGTCGCCAAGAGCAAGAATAGCATCGGGTCCTATTTGTTCTGCAATTCTACCCATCGTCGCGGCAACAGGCTTCTGGTCATAGTGACCATTACGTCCGAGGTCTGACACAACCATCAGGTTCACATCGCCTTTGGCGATTTCAGTCTGGGCAATGGCTCCAAAAGAGGGGATGAGAGCCAAAGCCGCGATAAGAAATTTACGAATCATTGTTTTGTATTTTTAGAATGTTACTTTTACACCGCCGTTGAGTTTCACTCCGTAATATTCCTGCTGCATCGTGTAGTCCTTGCTACCTTGATAATAGCGCAGAGGCTGATTGAGGAGGTTATTGCAGTCGGCATATACGGTTATTTTTGTTTTGCGCCCGAATGTGTAGCTGACGTTAAGGTCCAGATATTTCACGGCATCATAGTATCGGTCGTAGAACGAACTTGCGCCCATTTCGTCGATAAATGCCGAGGCATAGTTGAATGAGGCTCTTGCGGAGAAACCGCACTTGTCGAAATATAGCGAGAGATTGGCTGTATGCTCGGGAGAGCCGGGCAAGCTAAGGCCTTTCTCGTTTTCACGATCCTCGAAGTTGAAGTCGGTAATGCGTGAGTGGGTATAGGTGTATGTAGCGTAAAGTCCGAGACACTTCATCGCCGGTGTGATGAAACTGAAATCACGCTGCCATGCCATTTCCACTCCGAAAAGATTAGCGTTGCCACCGTTTTTAGGTTGTGTGAACTTAGTCCAGACAGTACCTTGATACTCCTTGTTATAAGCCACCTCATCAACGATGAATCCTTCTATTCTTTTATAGAAAATTCCGGCGGACACAAGTCCGATTGATTTCCAGTAATATTCAGCGTTGAGGTCTAAATTATGTGAGGTAGTCGCTTTAAGACCGGGATTGCCAATCCTTATCTCATTGTCGCCACGTTTGATATTCATACCCGGGACGAGGGCGGAATATTTTGGCCGGGATATGGACTGGTTATAACCGGCACGCAGCATGAAATCCTTGTTGATGTCCCATTTCAATAATAATGAGGGGAGGAAATTTATATAATTTGAAGTCTCAGGCTCGGTCTTGGAGACACTGTTGGATTCATCATCGTAATTTCTGCCGATGTAGCGCAGTGATGTATTCTCGACACGCAGACCGCCCATAAAGTTAAGATTGTCGGAAAGTCTGGAATCAATACGCACATAACCTGATGCCACATTCTCCCTCGCATGGAAATTGCCTGCAAGTTCCTCCGCAATCTGCTCTCGCTCAAACAGATTGGAATCGTCAAGATTGAGGGAGCCAAGAAATGTCTTGTCAACAAATGTGCCGACCTGATATTTTGAGGAAGGCATGAATCTGTCGGTACTTTGGTCTGTGGTATGTGCAAGCGCATCCGCGTTAAATGCCTTTTTGTCAAGCGGAGTGTATTCGTAATAGTCTATCTCCTTGTCTTTTGTCTTGTTCACGAACTTGAAACCGAACTTGATTTTTGAGCGTTCGCTAAGTCGGGCCTTGAGATCCAGTGCCGCCTTGAAGTCCTGCTCCACAATATCTTCCTGCTGCTGTGTAAGCTCTTTGAGCGAGAAGTCATCATTCAAGGTCATTGTATATCCTTCGTCGGGAATGGCAAATGGATCTCTGGGATTACTCAGGTCGAAACTGAACCTCTGCGATTTGAGACGATAGTCAATGTATCTCTCATTCGGGCGTTTCTCCGTAGCCCGTGCATATCCCAGTTTCCAGTCCATGCCAAGAATGCCTACACGGTTTTCACCTCCCAAAGTGAAATCCATTGTCCGTTGGCGTTCAAGACGGGCGTTTCGTTCGTCACCCGAACCTCCTTTTGTCTGGACACGCACATCGGCTTTCCCTTCAGGCGTAATGTCTTTGAGTGTTGTCCTGTAACGGTTTTCCCAATCATTGCGGTTGTTGAAAATACCCTTGAACCAGACCTTGTTGAAGTCATTGAACTTCCAGTCGAGCGACAACGAGTGGCTCTGTCGCTCTCGTGTGACATAATACTGCCTTATCTGATAGTCGTTGACATAGACTTTGCCGTCGTCATCCTTTTCCCATATAAATTCCGTATTATAGGATCCGGCAGGCGCATTATTATAGGAGGCCGCAAGCATTACTCCGAAGCGGTCATTGAAGAAACGGTTACCGAGAGTGAGTCCGAAATTCATCTGCGCCTTACGGCTTATCCAGTTGTAGCCTGTTCCCGCAACGGCTCCGACAGTAAATCTGTGTGGCGAATTTTTCATAACGAGGTTGATAGAACCGCCGATAGCATCGCCGTCCTGATCTGGCATAAGTGTCTTGCTGACCTCTATTGTCTGAATCATATCGGACGGTATAAGGTCAAGCTGGACATTGCGAGTGTCTCCCTCGGCCGATGGCAGTCTTGACCCGTTGATTGTCACTGAACTGAACTCAGCCGGAGTGCCGCGTACCTGACCGAAACGGGCCTCGCCCTGATCATACTGCACATTGATACCGCTTATACGTTTCAGAGCGTCTCCGATATTCGAGTCGGGGAATTTGCCAATCTGGTCGGCAGATACCACATTGGTTATATTGATATTATTCTTCTGGGCATTTATGGCTCTCTGCTGCCCGGAGAAAACGCCGGTCACTACAACTTCATTCAGTTCCCGTGATGTATCCGACATTACTATGTCGTCAACCGTTGATTCTTCCGAAACCACGATTGTTTTACTGACCGGAAGAAAACCGATATAAGTTACTTTCAGATTATGATTCCCGGATGAAAGGTTGGCAAACGAGAAAAAGCCGTCGAGATCTGTAACCGCCGACAGCTTGTTGCTGTCAATGATAACCACCGCCCCCGGCAGCGGGTTCTTCTCATTGTCAAGGATGCGACCTTTAAGTTGTCCGTATTTCGGACTGTCATCCGCCATAATGGTCAGACTTGAAGCAAATGCGACCAAAAAAGTTGACATTACTTTTTTCATTGTGATTGTTGTTTTGTTTCTGATTCACGCTGCAAAATTCGCCAACTAATATTTCATGGGGTTATCAGATTTGTTTAGATTTTATGAAATAAATTGTGTCATTAAACTTTTATTAAACTTTTGAGCATTAGGACAGTATTTAACCGATTATTAGTAATTTTGCGGCATGGAAACAAAAAAGAAGATACTTGTTGTCGATGATGAGGAAGCCCTGTGTGACGGCCTTGGATTCAATCTTGAAGCGGAAGGCTATCAGGTCGACATGGCGTATAGCGCGGAGGAGGCTCTTGCCCTCAACCTTGCCGCCTATGACTTGATACTCCTCGATATTATGATGGGGGAAATATCCGGGACTCAACTGGCACGCATAATGAAGTCGAATCCGGCAACGGCCTCCGTTCCCATCATATTCTGCACAGCAAAAGACACGGAGGAGGATATGATTTCGGGACTCGATCTCGGGGCTGATGACTATATCATGAAGCCATATTCTCTTAATGCTGTGCTTGCCCGAATAAGGACTGTGCTTCGCCGTACGGCGGCTTCTGTCGCACTTGCCAAGGCTGATTCTGACCTTGTTTCATACAAGGGGCTGGTACTGTCTGCAAAAAACAGGACCTGCACGGTTGATGGTACGGAGGTGAAAATGCCTAAAAAGGAGTTTGAGATATTGCTTAAACTAATCTCAAATTCGGGGCAGGTTTTTACACGTACGGATTTGCTTAACGAGATATGGCCTGACGAGGTTGTAGTGCTCGACAGGGTTGTAGATGTGAACATAACCCGTATCCGCCAGAAAATCGGCATCTACGGCAAGAATATTGTAACTCGCTCGGGGTACGGTTATGGGTTCATTGAATAAGCTCTCCTATCCGCAGCGGCTGTTCGTGTGGCTTCTTGGATATTCCTTGCTGATGGTAGGCTGCTTTGTCGTGTTTCAGTATCATAGGGAAAAGGAATTCAAAGCGGAAGAGATTGACAAGCAGCTCCAGCTTATCAATACATATATTCTTACAGAACTAAGAGAGGGACACGATGTCCCGGATATCAGACTCGACGATTTCAAACCGTTTGACGATATCCGTGTCAGCGTAATTTCCGACAAAGGACATATAATATATGACAACACACTTGATTCCCTGCCTAAAACCAACCACCTTGACCGTCAGGAAATACGGGATGCCGTACGGCATGGGGCGGGCTACGCTGTAAGACGGCACAGCGAGAGTACGGGCAACTACTATTTTTACTCGGCGAAAAAGAGCGATGACGGGAATATTGTCCGTACTGCGGTGCCATATTCGGTTTCATTCAGAGGACTGTTGCAGGCCGATTATGGCTTTCTGTGGATTATGGGGATTATCACAATGGTGATGTGCGTACTTGGCTATTTCGCAACCCGAAGGGTCGGCCTCCACATAATCAGGCTGAACAGATTTGCGGAAAACGTAGAAAACGGTGCCCAGATTTCCGACACCGAACCGTTCCCCCATGACGAGCTTGGCGAGATTTCAAACCACATTGTCCGCCTTTATGCCCGTTTGCAACAGGCTGTCGCTGACAGGGACAGCGAACATCGCGCAGCCCTCCATGAACAGCTTGAAAAGGAACGCATCAAAAAGCAACTCACGAATAACATAAACCATGAACTGAAAACCCCGGTCGCATCAATCAGGGTCAGCGTGGAGACGATGCTGGCACACAGGAATATGAGCGATGAAAAGCAGATATTGTTCCTGCAACGTTGTCTTACAAATACAGAAAGGCTCCAAAGGCTTCTGACCGATGTCTCGCTCCTAACACGCATGGACGACGGAAGCGCCTCTATATTGAAAGAACAGGTTAATCTCACGGATATAATAAATGACGTGGTTGAGGACCGACAGATAATCGCTGCCACAAAGGGCATAAGGATTGAGAATTTTGTTTCTCATAACGTAATCATGGCCGGTAATGCTTCTCTGCTTGAGGCCGTTTTCAACAACCTTATAGACAATGCGATTGTTTATAGTGGAGGAACCAGAATAAAAATAGAATTAATCAGTATCGAGAACGATAAAGTTGTAATTGCATTGTCCGACAACGGATGCGGCGTTCCTCCCGAACACCTGCCAAGACTGTTTGAAAGGTTCTATCGCATTGACAAGGGACGGTCACGAGCGGCCGGTGGCACCGGACTCGGGCTTTCGATAGTGAAAAACGCTGTGATTCTTCATGGCGGTGAAATCTCCGCTGAAACTCAATGCTCAGGCGGATTATTGTTCAAAATAACATTTTCAAGAAACTCAAAATGAAGACAAAACTAAAAATCGCGCTTGTAGCTCACGACCAACGCAAAGCCGATATGGTCGATTGGGTAAAATTCAACGCCCAATACCTTTCCCTACATGAGCTGGTATGTACCGGCACGACTGGAGGGCTTATAAAGAATGCTTTCTCAGAAGCTGGAATAGATGCACAAGTCGAATGTATGAATTCCGGACCGATGGGCGGTGACGCCGAAATAGCGGCAATGGTGGTAAGAAACGAGATTGACCTCGCTATTTTCTTGATAGACGACCTCAATGCGCAGCCCCACGAGGCGGACATTCAGATGCTTTTGCGTCAATGCCGGCTCCACAACGTGCCGATTGCCTGCAACCGCATCAGTGCCGACCTGATGATTTCAAGCCGTTTGTGGGAAGACCCTACATATAAACCCATCGAATAGAGCTATATACGGTTTGACCGCAATTAAACCCTCTGTCAGTCCGGCAGTTTTAATAAATGGTTAAGGATTTTGAAATAATCATGAAATGTTTTCTTAGTTACTTTGCGGCTGAATAAGTAATTGAGATAACAATGGAAATACTGTTTCTTTGCGTAGTAATTTTTCTTTTCCTGCTGGCTGTGTTTGACCTGTCAGTAGGCGTGAGTAACGATGCTGTCAACTTCCTGAACTCGGCTATCGGGTCTAAGGCGGCATCATTTAAAAGAGTCCTGATTGTCGCTTCCATCGGTGTGTTCATCGGTGCGGCAATGAGTAACGGAATGATGGAGATTGCCCGGCACGGAATTTTCCGTCCCGAGCATTTTTCGTTCTATGACCTTATCTGCATCTTCATGGCGGTAATGGTCACGGACATCATCCTTCTCGACGTGTTCAACTCGCTGGGTATGCCTACCTCTACAACCGTGTCAATGGTTTTCGAGCTGCTGGGAGCCACCTTTGCCGTTGCATTGATTAAAATGGCAGGAGGCATCGGTCTCGGTTTTGATGACTTGCTTAACACGGAGAAAGCCCTGTCGGTGATTCTTGGAATATTCCTGTCGGTGGCGATAGCCTTTTTCTTCGGAACGGTGGTGCAGTTCATATCCCGTATGGTGTTCTCGTTCAATTACCGGAGCAACCTGAAATGGAAGATAGGAATATTCGGAGGTATATGTGCAACTGCGATTGTTTACTTTCTTCTGATTAAAGGGGCTAAAGATCTTTCTTTCATGACCCCTGAACTGAAAGCGTGGATAAAAAACAATACTGCGCTGATCATACTGTCCTGTTTCGCAGTTTTTACAGTGCTGATGCAACTGCTCCATGTCTGCAAGGTTAATGTGCTGAAAGTAATTGTGCTGATGGGTACATTCTCGCTTGCCGTGGCATTTGCAGGTAATGACCTTGTGAACTTCATAGGTGTTCCCTTGAGCGGTCTGGCTTCATATCAGGATTTTATGGCTAACGGCGGAGGGGACTCCAAAGGTTTCCTTATGGATTCACTTAACGGCCCAGCAAATACACCGATATATTTCCTCATCGGTGCCGGAGTCATAATGGTGGTGTCACTTGCAACGTCAAAAAAAGCCCGGAATGTGACCAAGACTGAAATCGGTCTCGGAAGCCAGCAGGGTGGCGATGAGATGTTTGGTTCTTCCCGCATTGCCCGGCGGCTGGTAAGATGGACCTTATCATTCCTTTCTTGGTTAAGGCGTGTCACACCCGCGAAAGTACGCCGTTGGTTCAACCGTCGTTTTAATGTGGATGAGACCATTATGGATCAAGGTGCGGCTTTCGACCTCATACGCGGCTCAGTCAATCTCGTGCTTGCCGGCGCACTCATTGCCCTCGGCACCTCGCTGAAACTGCCCCTGTCAACCACATTCGTAACATTTATGGTCGCTATGGGTACTTCTCTTGCCGACAGGGCATGGGGCAGGGAAAGTGCCGTGTTCCGCATCACCGGCGTGATTTCCGTAATCGGCGGTTGGTTTCTTACTGCGGGTGCGGCGTTTATCGGCGCAGGACTGATTGTTGCAGCAATGCACTATGGTGGTCAGTGGGTGATGCTTCTGTTGGCGGCTTTGACGATATTCATAATCATCAACAGCAACCGGAGGTTCAGAAAGAAGACAGAAGAAGATAACGGTGACGCGCTGTTCCAGACCATCATATCCACACAGGATAAAACACAGACATGGTCGTTGCTTATGATGTATATCACGGAACAACAAGAGAAGTTCATGATCTATGCCGAGGAAAAATACCGGGATATAACATCGGCTTTCATAACTGAAAGTTCCGGGGTGCTGAGCAAAACGGAGTCAAGCCTCGCCCGCCAGAAAACCACGCTTAAAAACGCTCGTCGGAAGGAAACTCTGTGCCTGCGTCATTTGACACGCGAGATGGCGATAGAAAAAAGCACTTGGTTCTATCTCAGCAACAACTGCTGTATGGGCATACTTTACAACCTGCGCCGCATCAACGAGATCTGCAAAGAGCATGTCGACAACAATTTCCTTCCTCTGCCACCCAGATATACTACCGAATACGAGTTGATACGGACACAAATAAGTACACTGTTCAACGATACCGTCAAACTCATGGGGAGCGGGGATGCAGATACGATAAGCACCCTTCGCCGACACTGCGACGAGATAAAGGATACTGTTTCCGACACATATCACCGTGTGCATGACCAGCTCCGCGATGGAGATACATCGGCAATGGCGGTTCTGTATGTCTATGTAAATATGCTTCAGGAAACGCAAGAAATGGTATCGTCAATAAGGAAATATCTGCGGGCGTTTGCCAAGCTGCGCGACTCGGATTTCCGCACACGCCCTGCCAAAACTATGGTACCGACAGCATAAAGTCTAAGGTAAAAAAGATTGTTCCTAAGGTTGAGATGGGAGTGCATATCTCCCATCTTTTTGTATTGTAACTGATTGATAAATTTAATATTTATCTAATATCTCAGACATAAACGTGAAATATAAATATGGTTACTTTGCATCAAAGAAATTCTATAAATCATGTACGTTACAGTTCTCTCGATAATAGCTCTGACTGGAATCATCTTTATGTTGCGACGGCATATACGCAGACACAAAATCAAGGAAATGTGTTGTATTATTCCCAATAGTCCTGTCGGAAAGTCTTGTTTGACCGTGACGATGCAGTCATGTGGAAAAGGCGCGTGAGTTTGACCCCTTCGGGCATAATAAAAATGACCCCTGTCG
>NZ_BEWW01000306.1 GCF_002933955.1 Prevotella sp. MGM2 | reverse complement strand
CATTTCAGCTCTCGAATTTTAACAAATGCACCGGAATTTCGGCTTGACCCGAAATAAACGTAATCAACCAGACCTTCCTTGCCTACATAAGTCTTACCGGCCTCAGCAGGGTTGGTATTGAAAGCCGTCACCTTTGCATAAACAGCTTCAAACTCACTGGTAGCGTCCTGTACGATAACACCGGTAATGAGGTTGGCCAGATTTACGAAAAGTACATTGACAAGTCCTTCCACCGCTTCAATACGGCTATCAAGTGCGTTAATATCGTTTTCAACGTCATCGACTTTTGCATCAAGACCGTCAATTTGAGTCTGGAGGGCTCTGTCTGCGGCAGCGTAAGCTGTCTTTACCTCATCGATGGAGGCATTGGCTGCAGAAATCTTGCCTTCAAGGGCTTTCACCTCATCTGCAATGAGTTTTTCAAGTTCAGCCTTGTTGTCAGTCACGACTTTCTTCAAAGAATCAATGGTCGCATTGATGGCCTTGACCTTATCGTCGATTTTACCATCCTGCTCATCGATATATTCTTTGAGAGATGCTTCCTGAGCTGTGAGCGCGCTTTCCATCTTACCGATTCTTTCAGTAAGTTTCTTCACGTCATCGCCCAAAGCGTTGATTTGCCCTTCAAGGGTTTCCTTGATCTTTTTCAGATCTTCGGCAACCGCGGCAATTTTGGCTTGATTCTCTTCGGCAAGTGCCTTGGCCTGCTCCGCCAAGGCATAAGCCTGAGTAGCTTTTTCCTTAGCGGCAGCTATACCGGTCTGCAAGTCGGCATCGGCAGCCAGCAGGGCGGCAATCGTTCTTTCCTGTCCGTCGATGCGTTCGCCGGCAGCTTCCAAAGCGGCATTCAGGTCAGCCGTAGCAGCCTCCACCAGGGCCTGTGCGGCTGCGATGCTGGCCTTTTTGGTTTCTTCGTCGGCTTCCTTATAGGCAGCTTCCAATGCTTCCTTGGCCGACTTGAGGGATTCGATTTCCAACTCAACGTTTGAGAATTTCTCCTTAACGAGTTCATCGAGGGAAGTCGCATTTGCTGTGATTTGTTGCTGCAGGTTCTCAATGTCAGCATCGTAGTCCGAGCAGGAAACAAATACGCTTGCCGGCGTTAAACATAATGCGCCGAACAAGAGAGCACTAATAAATTTCCTCTTCATAAAAATAAATAATAGAGTAATTTAATGATGCCTATAAATCCCCCGAATTCGGCAAAAGTGTTAAAGTTTTCTCTGAATCCACATACAAAAAAGACGTGGGAATCTGTGCCAGTTGCCCGTCCCACATCCAGAGGCTCTCGCATTGCCCGATATAGTTGAACGAGCAACGCGAGACCCACGCCGAATATGATTTATAAAACATATACCACTCCCTCATACAGTCGCAATAAGGACCGTACGCGAAGAGATATAATTTGTGAAAATCATACCACGTAGCATCTACTGTTGCCTCATTCCTGACTATATCGTTGAAATTTGCGAGATTTCCGGATGTCAAGAACAAGCGTTAAGCAAACGCCTTTCCATATATATGTATATGCCCCACCCAACCGACTCCATCCTTAAAAAGGATTTTGCCATTCGGCGTGAGCACGGTGCAAAATTACACATTTTTTTTATCATGACAAATTTCCCAAATCTATTTTGCAACTTTTTTACACTCTAAAAGCCTAAAGACACAACTATACCTCTTCACTTTTTGGTATTTTCAACTTTAACATTTTTAACTTCCGATAACATTTCAAAAAGACATTTTTCCTATTCTAAGCATTGGAATAAGAAAAGTCCGTATCGGAATTTCAACTCGAATACTTGGAATTTAAATTCCGATACGGGGATTTTCGGGGAAAAATACACAAAAAAACGCCTCAAAAAGGCCTTGAAAGTACTGAAAGAGCGGGACTTCCCGATGGAAAGTCCCGCTCCGCTATTACAAAGATACAACATTTTACAGCGGAAAGCAAATTATGTTAAAAAAGCTCTGCCGACAGACAGCCGCCTGCCCTACACCTGAGCACACCTCCATGAGACCTCGGTACTATTGCCACCAAGGAGAAAAAACGGAAGGTACAGACCGTCTTACGATAACTGTGTGACACCCCAGGCCCACTACCAGTTCTATCCAACAGCTCACACTGCACATTATGGCCCTCTGCAACAGGAAGTTTACATTTTTTTCCGTAAATTTGCCACATAAACCACATATCATGTCAACATGACTACCTACGGCATCACTTTCCCCAACAAATTGCGCGGCACGATAGCGCTGCCTGCCTCGAAGAGCATCTCGGCAAGGGCACTGATTATAGGCGCACTGGCCGGCAATATCACAGCTAAGGGGCTTTCAGACTGCGACGATACGCGTGTGCTGCACAAAGCGCTCACACAGCCCGCCGGCGAAATAGACATCATGGCCGCCGGCACAGCCATGCGATTCTCCACCGCCTATTTTGCGGCCACCTCCTCACCGGCACGGATCATCACCGGCACGGCACGCATGCGCCAACGGCCCATAAGCCTGCTGGTGGAGGCACTGCGCAGTCTGGGAGCCGACATAGCCTACATGGAGACCGAAGGATTTCCGCCGCTACGCGTGAAAGGGCGACAGCTCGAAGGCGGCACGCTCAGCCTGCCCGCCACGGTGAGTTCACAGTACATTTCGGCACTGCTCATGGTGGCTCCCCTCATGCACCGGGGCCTCCGTCTGCACCTCGAAGGCGAAATAGCCTCACGGCCTTACATTGACATGACGCTCAAACTCATGCGACATTTCGGCGCTCAGGCGGACTGGACGGCGGAAACCACTCTGGAGGTAAAGCCCGGGACGTACCGGCATGACGTGGCATTCGCCGTGGAACCGGACTGGAGCGCGGCTTCCTACTGGTATGAAATGATGGCACTCACCGCCGACCCCGAAGCAGAAATTCTCCTGCCAGGCCTCAGGAGCGACAGCGTACAAGGCGACAGCATGGTGTGGCAACTCTTCGAACCGCTCGGAGTGGGCACCAGGTTCACCGACCAGGGAGCACACTTATACAAAACACCGCCAACGGCCGTGGCCGAAACGACGGAAACGGATTTCACAGCCTTTCCCGACCTGGCGCAAACACTCGTAGTCACTCACGCCCTGCTGGGACGGCCATTCCGTTTCACCGGCCTGCACAGCCTTAAAATAAAAGAGACCGACCGCATAGCGGCCCTACAGACCGAACTTTGCAAACTGGGATACGACATCGAAGCCAACGGGCAGTCCATGTGGATGGCGGCCGCCAACTCTCCTGCCGCGGACAACGGAGCACAGCGCATAGTGTTCAACACTTACGAAGACCACCGCATGGCCATGTCGTTGGCCCCATGCGCCTTGCGGCACAAGGGCATCAACATAGCCGACCCCGGGGTGGTGAGCAAATCTTATCCCGCCTTTTGGGAAGACCTCAGGAAAACCGGTGCCTGCATTGAGCGCCTGGAAGAATAAGCACCCATCCACTTTAGCACAAGACAGTCTGCACCGGTCTTCCCATTAACTTTCACCCACCTGAAGAAAAAATGACGATACTCCTGCTCTCTCTTCTGGCGCTCTTCGCACTGGCCCTTGCTGCCGGTTCCGTGCGCCTCCTTTGGTACCGCCGCCACAAGCGCGAACTGCCAGCCGTGCGTCAGACACGTCCCGACGGCTGTTGCGGACAACACGAAACGTGCGAAAAGGACAGTCTGCTGGCTGCCGTCAGCCGTAAAATAGAATATTACGATGACGAGGAACTCGACAACTACCGCGGCCGCCATTCCGACGACTACAGTAACGCCGAAGTGGAGCAGTTTCAGGATATACTCTACACCATGAGAAGCGACGAAGTGGCCGGATGGGTGCGCTCACTGCAACTGCGCGGCGTGGAATTGCCTGACGAACTGAAGGACGAGGTGTTTATGATTGTGGGCGAACGGCGCATGTAACCCCTACCCTGATCCGCCGTACCTGTCACCTGGTCGCAGTAAAACAGTCATGCTCCCTATATTTTCATTTGTCTGCTAACATGATTCTATCCTACTCTTTTTTCCAACACGCCCTGATTGGCAGCTTTCTGGCCTGCATGCTCTGCGCTATGGTGGGCACTTATGTTGTAACACGCCGCATGGTCATAGTCGGCGGCGGCATGGCACATGCCTCATTAGGCGGTGTGGGTATAGGCGCCTACTTCGGTTTCTCCCCTTTGGCCGGTGCGGCAGGATTCGCCCTACTGTCGGGTCTGGGAATAGAAGTTCTGACCCGTCAGCGGAGGGTGCGCGAAGACTCGGCCATAGCTCTGCTCTGGACGCTGGGCATGAGCGTCGGCATTCTCTTTGCCTATCTCACACCGGGATTCATGACCGACCTCCCGTCTTACTTGTTCGGCGACGTGCTTTCCATCACAAAAGCCGACATGCTGATGACAGGCGCACTGACATTGGGCACGGCGCTTTTCTTCATCTGCTGCCTGCCGGTTATCGTAGCCATAGCCTACGACCGCGACTTTGCCATCACACAAGGCTTACCCGTGCGGACTTTCGAAACGGTCATGACAACACTCACCGCACTGACCATCGTCAGTTGCCTGCACATGGTGGGCATTGTCATGGTCATATCTCTCCTCTCAATACCGCAAATGACAGCGGCGCTGTTTGTCAAGACATTCCGCGGTATGATTTTCCTCTCAGCATTCTTCGGATACCTCGGCTGCCTGGGCGGACTGACACTTTCATACTTTGCCAACGTACCCGGAGGAGCAAGCATTATCCTTGTTTCTATCGCCCTTTATTTTTCCAGCCGGATAATAAAAAACGTCTTCCGGCGTTTATTCATAAAATAAACACATAGCGAAAAAGTAAATTTGAGCAAAGTGTAACGAATTAGCTGATAGAGCGTTCGTTACGCTTTGTTTTTCTATGGGGGGGGGATAGAGCCAACGAAATACCATCTCGAAGCCAAATTGCGCAAGAGTTCAGTTACCACCTCGTTACTCCCGTAAAAGGTATAATTTTCTTGCTAAAGTGTTTTTTTCTGCGATTTGCGTAATTCCGCATAGCCAAGTCTATTGTTTCACAAGCCCCAAAAAGAAAGGATGAATATATGGGTTTCGTAGTGCTGACACGCAAAATCGGAAGCAACCAAGTACGGGCAATCCGCATCAACGTGTCGGGAACGCACGAGGACATGAAGCGGATAGAAAAAGAGGGGCGTTTGGACGAGTGGTGCGCCGACAATCTGAAATGCTTCGCCGACACGTTCAGAAAGGAGAACATCGTGGCGGCTCACCTGCACATGAACGAGGAAACTCCGCACATACACGTTACATTCGTCCCCATCGTCAAGGGAGAGCGCAAGCGCAGGAAACGGGAGGAGCAGACGAAGAAGCGATACCACAAGAAGCCGACCGACACCGTGAGGCTGTGCGCAGACGATATTATGACTCGGCTGAAATTGAAGTCCTACCAAGATACCTATGCCGAAGCTATGGCGAAATACGGGCTGCAAAGGGGCAAGACGGCTCGAAGGCTCGCCACACGTCCACGCAGCAGTATTATCGGGATATACAGAAACTCTCCGACGACCTCAAAGCGGAAGTGGTGGACTTGCAACAGCAAAAAGAAACGGCACGGGAGGAACTAAGACGGACGAAAAAAAGAAATACAGACCGAGAAGCTGAAAGGGGCGGCAACATCGCCGAGAGCATTGGTTCTTTTTTCGGCAGTAACAAGATCAAGACATTGGAAAGGGAGAACACTGCCCTGCATAGGGAGGTAGCCGATCACGAGGAAACCATCGAAGCCCTGCAAGCCTGAATACATATTATGCAGGCAGACCACAGCCGTGGATATAGCCGACAAGGACACAAGACACAAGGAGGAAATATCGTTTCTGAAAACGGTAATCGCAAAGGCGGCATGGTTTCCCTATTTCCGTGAAATGCTCCGTATCGAAAACCTATGTTACCTTGTCGGATTCTGCGAAGGGCAGACCGCAACGCTCGTCAAGAGAAAGCCGTTGGAGTATGCAGGGGAACTCTACCCGGAGGAACACGGAAGGAAATTCAAGACCGAAAAGGCTGTAGTTCAAGTAATTTAAAACCCCACGGACGGGACGAAATAGGTTCTTACCATTGACCGAAAACCCATTGCCGAGTGGTTCAAGGAACAGTTCGAGAAGTTAAGGCGGAACATGTACCGACCAATACAATCGCAGAAGAAAGAGGCCATAACCGTTTTATCTCGCAGAAAAACAATAAAAATTCCGTTCACAATCCTTGGTAATTGGGGAAAATCACAAATTAATGCTATTCTTTACCTGAAAAATATGACTTCCGAGGTATCCGCCCATTAAAAATACCTATTTATGGCGATTGACTACTATCTTCAATGGACATACCTTTGCACCCGAAAATTAATATGTTCCATAATGAAATATGTACACAGAATAGAAAAATGGGGGCTTTGGCTGGTCATGCTGTCTGCCTGCCTTCAGCCGATTTCCGCTCAATCCCATCGTCCGCATTCCGGTCATCATGATTCGCGCATATTTACATGGCTTTCAGGAAGAGTAATGGAAAAAGATAGCACGGCAGTCTCTTTCGCTAACGTCTATCTGAAAAATACAAATTACGGAGGTTTTACAGACGACAAAGGGCGGTTTCGCTTCAAGGTTCCTATCGGAACGCACACGCTGACCGTATCGCTTCTCGGCTACGAACCCGTCAAGAAAAATATAACGGTAAGAAGCCATGGTATGAAAAAACTTGTGGTCGTTCTACAACCGGTAACGACGGAACTTGAAGAGGTCATCATTCATGCCAGCGGCGTAAGTCGAGTGCAACGATCACCATTCAATGCGGTGGCAATAGATACCAAGGCCTTGCAGAACACGACCAAAAGCCTAAGTGACGCACTCTCGCTACTGCCCGGCATGAAGCTCCGAGAATCGGGTGGCGTGGGTTCCGACATGCGGTTGATGCTTGACGGTTTCAGTGGTAAACACGTCAAAGTTTTTATTGACGGTGTGCCGCAGGAAGGAGTCGGGCAAGCTTTCGACCTGAACAACATCCCAGCGGGTTTTGCCGAGCGTATCGAGGTTTACAAGGGCGTAGTACCTGTGGGCTTCGGCACCGATGCCATCGGCGGCGTGGTCAATATCGTCACAGACAAACGACATCGTAGTTGGCATGCGGATGCCTCCTACTCCTACGGATCGTTCAATACCCACCGTTCGAACCTTCGCTTCGGGCAAACGACCAAAGATGGCTTCTTGTACGCAATCGAGGCATTCCAGAACTACTCGGACAACAATTATTACATCGACAACTGGGTGCGCGAGTTCGAGGTACAACCCGATGGCACGATCCACAAATTTCCCGTAGATAAGAATGACAAGAAACACGTTCGCCGTTTTAATGACGCGTTTCACAACGAGGCCGTGTTGGGGAAACTCGGTCTTGTCGGCAAGAAATGGGCGGATCGGTTCGTGTTGGGATTCTCTTGGTCGAATTTTTACAAGGAAATCCAGACGGGTGTCTATCAGGAGATTGTTTTCGGCAAGAAGCACCGTAAAGGGCATTCGCTCTCCCCGTCACTGGAGTACGTCAAACACGATCTCTTCACCCCGAGACTCGACCTTCTTGTCTCTGCCAATTACAACCACAATATTACACACAACATCGATACGGCCGCCCGCTATTATAATTGGTACGGCCAATATTACGAAAAAGACAGCCGCGGCGAGCAATCCTATCAGAACAGCGAATCGAAAAATGCGAACTGGAACACCACGCTAACGCTCAAGTACCGCATCAGTGACATTCATACATTGACGTTCAATCATGTATATAGCGATTTTCGACGCATGAGCCGTTCTCATGTGGGAACGTCATCGGTATTGACAGACTTTTCCATTCCTAAAATTACGCGCAAGAACATCGGCGGATTTTCCTATCGGGTGATTCCATCCGAGCGGTGGAACGCCTCGGCATTCGTCAAATATTACCTGCAATACAACCGGGGGCCTGTGTCGCGCAGCACCGACGGCGTGGGCGATTACGTGTCGTTGGGCAAAAGCGTGTCGGCATGGGGCTACGGGGCGGCGGGAACCTATTACGTTCTGAAAGAGTTGCAGGCAAAGCTTTCCTACGAGCGGGCGTTTCGCCTACCCACGACCGACGAACTCTTCGGCGACGAGGATCTCGAAGCGGGGCGCGCCGACCTTAAGCCTGAAAAGAGTGACAATTTCAACATGAATTTCAGTTACAACGGGCGTTTCGGCAGCCACGGCCTCTATGCAGATGTCAGTCTCATCTATCGCAATACGAAAGACTACATCAAACGCGGCCTGGGGAAGCACGGCTCGACACAATACGGTATCTACGAAAACCATGGCCATGTCCGTACCAAAGGTTATAACGTGTCGCTGCGCTATTCGTTCGCCCGCAGGTTCGACCTCGGCGGCACGTGGAACAGTATCGACACTCGAGACTACGAGCGGAACTGGACGGGTTCATCGCAGCAGGAGAACATGCACTACAAGATACGGATGCCGAACATTCCTTACCGCTTCGCCAACTTCGATGCCAATTTTCATTGGCGCAACCTCTTCGCCAAAGGAAATACGCTCACGGTAGGCTATGAAGGATTCTGGCAACACGCCTTTCCGCTCAACTGGGAGAATATCGGCAACAAGGACTCGAAAGCCTACGTGCCCGACCAGTTGTCACACAATCTCTCGCTGTTGTACAGCATCAAAAACGGACGTTATAATATTTCATTGGAATGCCGCAACCTGACCAATGCACGGCTCTACGACAATTTCAGCCTCCAGAAAGCGGGACGCGCGTTCTACGTCAAAGCACGTGTTCATTTTGGCAACTAATTTATAAATTACAAATAAAAAAATCCAATCATGAAAAAAAATCTTTACAGATGGGGCATCCTCGCCCTGTTATGCGCCGGCACGACCGGCCTGCTGACCTCGTGCAGCGAAAACATCGACATGCCCGAGCCAACGCTGCCGGGTACCGACACCGAAACCTCCTACGTTATCGCGGCGAAGGATGACGGCACAAGCTATCTGATTACCGCCCCGTCGCTTGATAAAGGCACAGTTACAGTGCGAGGAAAGGGCACCGAGGTGCTTGGCGGCTCATACTGGCTATTCAAGAACCAGAAATATGTATTCTCGCTGGTTTATAACAAGGGTGGAGCCGGCACTGGCGCATCCTATTACCTCAACGCAACAGGTAAACCTATTGAGAAATACAGTTACGAATTCAATCGCATCACCTCATACGGAACATGGGGTGACAAGGTGGTGACTGTATCCACCGGCAACTCCAAGACGACGGATACCGAGGGTAATATCGCGCAAGCACTTCTGTTCAACTACCTCGATGAAAATACGGGCGGGCAAACCGAAGGATCGATCAACGCGGAGAACTTTCTCGGCAACGGCGAGAAAGTGACCTTCGCGGGTCTGGAAGAGGCCAACGGCAAGCTCTACACCTCGGTCATACCGATGGGCATGAGCCTCTACGGTATAGCACAGTGGCCGGACAAGGTTACCGACCAAGAACTGATTGCCAAAACAGATGGCGGTTCGGCCAGCGGCTCCTATACGGCTGGTATGATTCCCTCCACGCAATATCCCGACCGTGCCTATGTTGCCATCTACAGTGGAAAATCGTTCACCGAGCAACCTGTAATCGCCTCAACCGATCGGATCGGTTTCGCCTGCGGTCGCCTGCGGTCGCAGTACTACCAAACGATTTGGGCGGCTGACAACGGCGATCTCTATGTCTTCTCGCCGGGCTACGGCCGTACCTTTACTTCTTCAGCCGACCTGAAAAAGGTCTCAGGAACCAAGCCCTCGGGCGTGGTGCGCATCCGCAAGGGTGCAACGGAATTCGACCCGGATTACTACGTGAACTTCGAGGAAATCGGCACGCGGCATCCGATTTTCCGCTGCTGGCACATTTCGGGTGCCTATTTCCTGCTCCAGCTCTATTCCGAGGGCGTGGAGGGAATGATGAAGGGCACGGAAGCCGTCGTCAATGAACTGGCGATCTTCGATGCCGAAAATAAAAAGATAGTTCCTGTTACGGGGTTGCCGTCCGATTTGGCGGGTTTCGGGGGCGAACCTTACGGTGAAAAAGGTTCCATGTATATCGCCGTGACCGTGACCGGCGGTGACAAACCTGCATTCTATAAAATCGATGCCGTAACGGGACGCGCTAGCAAGGGGCTCGTCATTGATGCTGAATCCGTTGCCACGGCAGGAAAGCTGGCCATCCAAAAGTAAAAAATACAGCAGACAAGGAAACAGCCCGCTATTTATGGGGCTGTTTCCTTGTCCGTTCCAAATACCCGACTCATGAGAAAGTTCATCTTCAAAATACACCTGTGGCTCTCCGTTCCACTCGGACTTATTGTCACCGTCATCTGTTTGTCCGGTGCCGTGCTCGTCTTCGAGGAAGAGATTACCCGCGCGCTTCGCCCGAAACTCTACCATGCGGAAGCTCCCGTCGAAGTACAGCCACTTCCACCATCGCAGCTTGTGGCTCGCATCGGCGATCAGATGCCCGATTCGCTCCATCTGGCCTCGCTGCAACTCTCCAGTCAGCGCAACGAACCCTGTATGGTCGCCTTTCGCGAAACGGGACGCAAACGCTTGAGCGTTGATCCCTATACAGGTCACGTGAACGGCTGGGTCGAAAATTCTGCTTTCTTCGGCACCATGCGCAAGCTCCACCGCTGGTTACTCGATCCGCCGGTATCGAAAGGAGAGACATCTGTCGGAAAAATCATCGTCGGAGTTTCAACGATGTGTCTGGCAGTGATTCTGGTTAGCGGGTTGATTCTTTGGATTCCCCGTAACCGCAAAGCGTTGCTCAACAGGTTGAAAGTTTCCTTTTCCGGCGGTTGCCGCCGTTTCTGGCACGACTGCCACACCTCGTTGGGGTTCTACACGACCCTATTGTTACTGGTCATGACGTTGACAGGTCTCACGTGGTCGTTCGGTTGGTATCGCACGATAGCCTATGCGCTCTTTGGCGGCGGACAACAAAACATTGCCGTGCAAGAAAACACCATGCAAAAGAGCGATTCTGGTAATCGCAATGGACGTGAAAGAACTGGCAAGGGGACCGCAGATCTGGAACTTAGAGAAGTACGAACCGAGACTGAAGCACCTAAATTCGATTATGCCGTGTGGGACGAGATGCTCACGCAACTCACCATACATTATCCCGTGTACAAAACAATCGTACTGACACAAACCGAAGCGCAGGTCGCACGGCAATCCACAATACGACGTACCGACCGTATAACGTTCGACCCGCGTAGCGCCCGTCTCGGTGACATTACCCATTATGAAGACATGCCCCGACAGCAACGTCTCCGAGCGTGGTTCTACGCTTTCCATACCGGTTCCTGGGGCGGCATCTGGACGAAACTACTCTATTTCCTTGCCGCGTTCATCGGCGCTACACTACCTCTGACTGGTTATTACCTGTGGTGGAAGCGAAAATCCGACTGGAGGAAAACGAAATAACTTTTATGCCATTCTCTATTAAATAATTCAATACATACTGAAACGGTAAGTGGCAAGAATATAAACGAAATATTGACTAACGTCGGAAAATTTATTTTTCCGCTAAATATTAGGAAGATACAATGAAGATTTTCTTTTCGGCTGCATTTTTGTAAAATTGCAGCCGAAAATTCGTACTTTCGGAAAAAGATATTATATTTGCAAAAGAAAGAGTTATTTGACAGCATAGCAACGCAAAAGGCTGAAATTCTCACGGTTGCTAAATCGTTACCTCTATTCCTTAAATAATTCGCTAAAAGTTTATTCCTCAATCGATTAAGTCAAGCCGAGAAAAAAATCTAAAATAATATTGCGGAACCGCCTATGACAGGCACCCCCGCTCCACAGTCCGCTTCATACAACGGACGGCACTTTCCGAAACACCGTGAAGCATTCCTCTTTCATAACCACCCTGCTATGCGCCGCAGGCATCCTGCTGCTTTCCGCCTGTTCTACGAAAAAGAACACGGCGGGCACACGTTTCTGGCACTCCTTTACGACCCGTTACAACGTCTACTACAACGGGCATGAAGCCTTTAAGGCAGGTAATTTAAGCAAAGAGGAAGGCAACAAAGACAACTACACGGAAATATTGCCGCTCTTCATGGCCGGCAATGAAAAATCGCGAGAACTGGGCAGCAGCAACTATGAAACGGCCATCACCAAATGCGAAAAAGCCATCCAGCTCCATTCCATCAAACGCAAACCGGTCGTAACAGCCGGGAAACGGCAGTCGCCCAAGATGAAAGCTTATCTCAAACGACAGGAATTCAATCCGTTCCTGAAAAACGCCTGGCTGCTCATGGGGAAAGCACAATTCCAAAAAGGAGAATTTCTTGAAGCGGCCTCCACCTTCTCCTACATCACACGCCACTACGCCGTAGAGCCGCAAGTCGTAGCTGAAGCCCGCATATGGCTGGCCCGAAGCTACGCGCAGTTAACCTGGTACTATGACGCAGAAGACGCATTGGCAAAACTCAACCGCGACTCCATACCGCACCGTCTGGCCCATGACCGCAATACAACCACGGCTGATTTACTGTTACGGCAAGAACAATTCCAGCAGGCCCTGCCCTACCTGCAACGCGCGGCAAAACACGAAAGACGTAAAGCGCAGCGCGCACGTCTCTACTTTCTTCTAGGACAAGTGGAACACATGCTCGGACACAACGCAGAGGCCTACAAAGCCTTTGCCAAATGTCTGCGCCAAAACCCGGCATACGAATTGGCCTTCAACGCCCGCATCAAACAAACCGAAGTGTTTTCAGGCAAGGGAACGTCAAAAAAAATGGTAAGCCGTCTGAGAAAAATGGCCCGGTCAGCCAACAACAAAGAATACCTCGACCAGATATTCTACGCCATGGGCAATATCTACCTGGTGCAAAAAGACACGGTACAAGCTATCGGAGCTTATGAGAACGGCAGAAACAAAAGCGCACGCAACGGCATAGAAAAAGGCGTACTCTTGTTACGTCTCGGGGAACTTTACTGGGAAACAGGGCGCTACGACCTGGCACAAGGTTGCTACGGCGAGGCCATTGGACTCATAGACAGGACACACCAAGAATACGAGGAGATAACACGACGCTCCAAAGTGCTTGACGAACTGGTGCCTTTCACCTCGGCTGTATACCTGCAAGACAGTCTGCAAACTCTTTCACGCATGAGCGAAACCGACCGGAATGCAGCCATAGACCGCATAATTGAAACCCTGAAACAAAAAGAAGAAGCGGAACGCCGTGCACGGAAAGACTCACTGGCCGATGCACGGATGCAGGACAACAGAAACAATAATTCCAATACGTCTGCCCAACAGGGCAATAACCAGACCCAACAGGGCAAGCAGGACAAGTCGTGGTATTTCTACAACCAGATGGTGGTAAACCAAGGCAAGCAGGATTTCCAGAAGTTGTGGGGCCGGCGCAAAAACGAAGATAACTGGCGGCGTTCGAACCGGACAGTTCTGGCAGTAGCAGACAACGAAGAATACGACTATGCCGCAGAAGATTCCCTGACGGCGGCAGAAGATTCTCTGGCAGCATTGGGCGAACGTCAAAAGGAAAGTGCAGAGGCCTTACCCGATTCGGCCGCAAACGATCCGCACCGCCGCGAATATTACCTAAAACAGATCCCTTTCACTGCCGAACAAAAAGCCGCAAGCGATGCCATCATCGCCGATGGCCTCTACAATGCCGGCCTTATAGAGAAAGACAAACTCGAAGACTTCCCGCTGGCCGCCCGCACCCTGACGCGCCTCTACGAGCAATATCCCGCTTTTGAGCGAATGGCAGACGTATATTACCAGCTATTCCTGCTTTATTCGCGCTGGCAGAAGCCTCAACGCGCCGAAGAGTTCAGGCAACTGCTAGCCGCCGATTATCCCGACAATGATACCACAAGGCTCATCACTGCGCCCGATTTTGAGCACAATGCCCGCTTCGGAAAAGAGATAGAAGACTCGCTCTATACTGCCACCTACGAAGCCTACCGCCGGCACGACACTGCCACTGTCGATGCCAACTTCGCCCGTTCATCGGAGAAGTTCCCTCTCGGCTCCAACCGTCCGAAATTCATCTTCGTACACGCCCTGAACCGCATAGGTCGTGCGGAAGCGGCCGAAATAGCCGAAGAACTGCGCGAACTGGTGAAACGTTATCCTGAAAGTGAAGTCAGCGAACCGGCCGGCATGATGGTAAAAGGCTTGGAAAGCGGCCGCAGCCTAGGCACCGGCGGTTTTGACGTAGGAGCTTTGTGGACCCGACGCAGCAATGCGGCCAATGCCGCCGTCGACTCCACCGGACGGGCCAAAGCCCTTCTGACCGATCGCGACCTGCCCTTCGTGTGCATTGTGGCCTATCCCACCGACTCACTCAACGACGGACAAATGCTCTATGACCTGGCGCATTTCAACTTCACCGGCTTTATGGTGCGCAACTTTGACATCACGCAACAACGCGACCCTGAAATCACACAGTTCCGCATAGCGGGCTTTAACTCCTACGACGAGGCGCACGCCTATGCCCAACAGCTTTACAACGCTCCCGGAATGAAAGAAAAACTGCGCCGGGCGCGCATCGTACTCATATCGGCCCCCAATCTGGAACTTCTCGGAACGACCTATAGCTTTGACGATTACAAAGCGTTTTATGACAAAACGTTCGCACCGCTGAAAATCAATCCGCAATTGCCGCTCGACATGCAGGACGGACCTGTGGAGCAACATTACGAAGACGAATATACACCCGAGCAACTCAAGGACATGGAAGAGGACAAGGGCAACGGAAGCGAAACCGACGATGACGATGGCGGCGAATGGTATGAGGGCTGACAAAAACGTGTTCCATAAAAATCCTCTCCAACCCCCAAAACAACAAAACATGGAAAAAATCAACAATCCCTTCCTCCATCTGGAGGGCTATAACTGCTTCGGCTGCGTGCCCGACAATCCTTTCGGCGTGAAGATGACATTTTATGAAGACGGTGACGATATCGTGAGTCACTGGCAACCGAAGCCCGAATATCAAGGCTGGCTCAACACGCTCCACGGTGGCATACAGAGTGTCCTGCTTGACGAAATATGCGGCTGGGTGGTGATGCGCAAACTACAGACGGCAGGCGTAACATCGAAAATGGAAACGCGCTTCCTTCACGCCGTACATACCGACGGCGAAGCCCTCACGCTCCGCGCCCGGCTCAAGGAGATGCGCCGCAACCTGGCCATCATTGAGGCCGAGTTATACGATGCTTCAGGCAAGTGCTGCTCGCACGCTGTCTGCACCTATTTCACCCTGCCGCAGGAACAGGCCCGCAAGGAGATGCACTTTACGGGCTGCGGACCGGCTGAATAAGTCGACAAAAAGTTCATATAAGTATGGGAAAACCCTGCATTGGTCGAGAAATAGCCCCACACGCCACATCCACCCTTTTTATTTCGGAAACAAATACATAACTTTGCACTTGAGAACTTGAAGCTTACACAAAGCGTAATAAAATATAGGATAAGGATTAATAAGTGATCAGGTACTTGCTTTCGGGTGAGGAGAAAACAAAAGCTTTCAAGTTCTCACCTCACACTTTTCAGGGCTGACAGGAAATCCGCCACAACCCTAAACGTCCTCAGGCAGTCTCATACCCCGCACAACCGGCCCGACGGGGCCAACCATAAAGGATTTTACCTTCATTAATCAACACAATAACTAGAAACAGACGACTAACGTAAAAAAGTTTTTTATCTCATTTTTTAGATCTAGAACCAACCGGCCCGTGCGTGAGCATAGGCCGGTTGTCGTTTTCAGCGAACTACAGCTTACCTCTCTCTCCCACCGTAGGCTGGCCGGAAAGCCCTGCGCCGTAACATCGCAGGAACGCCCGCAAACCTCTCTCAGGCCCTTCCACCTATAGCGGAATACTGCGGGAAACAGCGCTCTGCACTTTAACATATTTAACTTTCCGTAACACTCCAAAGTGTTAAAACATAGGTTTGAAGCAGTCGTGTTGAAAAAGTCCGTATCGGAATTTTAACTCGAATACTTGGAATTTAAATTGC
>NZ_BEWW01000305.1 GCF_002933955.1 Prevotella sp. MGM2 | reverse complement strand
AAAACGATAGTCCGCATTGAAGACCAACCCGCCGGGAAGGGTGAATGCACATATCGTGCCAAAGCAAAAAAGACCGCATGATGAGGGACAGAGGGAGAACGGCAGGATTAACCTTTTTAACTTTCTGTTACAATTCAGCGTGTTAAAACATAGGTTGCAGGTAGTGCGGCGGGAAAAGTCCTTATTCGAATTTCAACTCGAATACTTGCATTTTAAATTGTAATACGGGGAGTTTTCTGAAAGAATAGGGCAAAAAACGGCCGGAATATGCCTGAGAAATATAGAAAAAGCGGGGCTTCCGTAAGAAAGTCCCGCTTCGCTGTTACAAAGATACATGATTCTCCGGCCGAAAGCAAATAGTGTTAAAAACGGGAAGTACCGTATTTTTTATGATTGGGCGGCTGGATGCCATTTCCGGATTACCGGTTTTTTGAAGAAAACAACCAACGGATAGATGCCGATTTTTTTATTGGTTGCGCAGGCTGGAATTAATTGTGGAAAATCCGGAACGCCTCAAGGTAAAGATGAAAAATGCGGAAAACAGCAGAGAGTGTGACGGTTGGCGCCATCGCTTTTTAGGGCAGCAGCGTATATTTAGCGGTTCAAAACGTATTTTTAACACAAGATTTGTAAGGTGGGCTTATCATTTTTTGACTTCTTTTTGTAATTTTGCCCTCTGTAAGACGGACAATGTGAAAAAGGGCAAATTATACGGCATTTTCTCTTCAGAGGAGAAGTGTGCTCATCTTATTATGGTAAAGGCCGAAGACAGGCGTGTCTTTGTGCCTCATCATTGTGTCTGTACATCGGGAAAGCCCTTACAATCCGAATGTGCAGGCACTTTTCGTCTTATATGCCCGCAGAGCCACGTGTGGTCTGTCTTGCTTGGGAAACATATAAACAATAATATTAATCATAACACTAAAGAGCTATGAACTTTACCTTATTTGTCACGGTTTTGCTGACAGGTATCTTGTTTGTCGCCGTCGTGACGTTGTTGGCCAAGCTGATTTCGCCGCGTAGCTTCAACGAGCAGAAAGAGGAGGCTTATGAGTGTGGTGTGCCGACACGCGGACGCTCCTGGATGCAATTCCGCGTGGGTTACTACCTCTTTGCCATTCTCTTCCTTATGTTCGACGTGGAGACGATGTTCCTCTTCCCTTGGGCCGTCGTTATGCGCTCGCTGGGCCCGGCCGGCCTGCTGAGTGTGCTCTTCTTCCTGTTTATTTTAGTTCTGGGCCTGGCCTATGCCTGGAGGAAAGGAGCGTTGAAATGGCAGTAATGAAGAAACCCAAGATCAAGTCCATTCCTTATGAGGATTTCAAGGACAATGAGACATTCGAGAAGCTTGTGGCTGAACTTAACGCCAACGGTACAAATGTCATTGTACGCAGTTTGGACGAACTTATCGACTGGGGACGCTCCAACTCTCTCTGGCCGCTGACTTTTGCCACGAGTTGTTGCGGCATTGAATTTATGGCCGTTTGTGCGGCTCGTTACGACATTGCCCGCTTCGGGTTCGAAGTGACACGTAATAGTCCGCGTCAGGCTGACGTTATTCTTGTGTCGGGTACCATCACCACAAAAATGGCTCCGGTGCTGAAGCGTCTTTATGATCAGATGGCCGATCCGAAGTATGTGGTAGCAGTGGGAGGATGTGCCATTTCGGGCGGTCCCTTCACAAAATCTTATCATGTGGTGAACGGTGTGGATAACATCATTCCTGTTGATGTTTATGTGCCGGGATGTCCTCCGCGTCCGGAATCATTCCTTTACGGTATGATGCAGCTCCAACGCAAAGTGAAAGTGGAAAACTTCTTTGGCACGACTAACCGCAAACAGAAAGACCCCTATAAGGCGCAAGCTGCCGAAAGGGCCCAAACCATTTATAATGAGGAGGAACAGGCATGATGGAAAGTGAAAACATTAAAGCAACGGCTACGAAAGCGGCTGCACCTCGTCCTGCCGCTTCTGCCACACCGGCCGCTCCGGCTGAAAATGAGTTGAAACCCGCTTTTTTTGCGCCGGAAGATTTGCGCGCCGAAATGGAGAGATTGCGCAAAGAAGAAGGAATGGACTTCCTGGTTAATCTGACTGGTGTGGACTGGCAGGAAGATGGCCTCGGTGTGGTTTATCAGCTGGAGTCTACCGTAACGCACAAGCAAGTTTGCCTGAAAACAGCTACAACCGACCGTGAGAACCCATTGCTCCCTAGCGTGAGCGACCTTTGGGATGTTGCCAATATTTATGAGCGTGAGGTTTTTGACTTTTACGGTGTCAGATTTACCGGACATCCGGATATGCGCCGTGTTTTCATGCGTGAAGACTGGGTGGGATATCCTTTCCGCAAAGACGATGAGACGGAAAAGAATAATCCGCTACGCATGACGAATGAGCCTTTGGCTGATGTTACGGAAACTCTTACGCTCAATGCCGACGGCACCGTGACGCGGTCGGAAAACCGTATATTCGAAAAGGATGAATATGTTGTCAATATAGGACCTCAACACCCCTCCACTCACGGTGTGCTTCACTTCCGTGTGAGTCTGGAAGGTGAACGCATCAGAAAGATCGATCCCATCCTTGGTTATATTCACCGTGCGGTGGAGAAAATAAGTGAGGACATGACTTATCCGCAGACCCTCGCGCTGACCGACCGGCTGGATTATCTTGGAGCCATGCAAAACCGCCATGCCCTTTGCATGACCATTGAAAAGGCTATGGGAGTAGAGGTGAGCGACCGTGTAAAGGTGATACGCACAATTATGGATGAATTGCAGCGTATAGACTCGCATATCCTCTTCTTCTCCTGTCTCTGCCAAGACCTCGGAGCCACGACGGCTTTCCTCTACGGTTTCCGCGACCGTGAGAAAATTCTCGATATCTTTGAGGAGACTTGTGGCGGACGTCTTATCTTGAATTATAACACGATAGGCGGCGTGATGGCGGATATCCATCCAAATTTCCAGAAGCGTGTGAAGGAGTTTATCCCGTATATGCGTAAGAATATTCAGGAATACCACGATATCTTTACCGGTAACGTTATCTTCCAGAACCGCTCGAAAGGTGTCGGCGTTCTGACAAAAGAGCAGTGCATCTCTTTTGGCTGTACCGGAGGTACGGGACGTGCTGCGGGATGGCATAATGATGTCCGTAAGCTGCGCCCTTACGCTGCTTATGACAGGGTACGGTTTAATGAAGTAACGCGTACCGAAGGCGATAGCTTTGCCCGCTATATGGTGCGTATGGATGAAATTCTTGAGAGTCTGGATATTATCGAACAGCTTATCGACAATATACCGGAAGGTAACTTCCAGGAAAAGATGAAGCCAATCATTAAGGTGCCCGCCGGAACTTATTATACTTCTGTGGAAGGAAGCCGCGGAGAGTTTGGCGTTCTGCTTGAAAGCAAGGGAGACAAAACTCCTTACCGGTTACATTATCGCTCTACGGGTCTGCCGCTTGTTGCCGCTATGGACACGGCGTGTCGTAACAGCATGATTGCCGACCTTATAACCATAGGCGGAACTGTCGATTATGTAGTTCCGGACATTGACCGTTAACATTAAAATAACAAAGAAATGTTTAATTTCAATACAGTAAGTTCCTGGCTACACGGTTTGCTTACCGGATTTATGCCGGAGTGGGCGGCTGTTCTGACAGAAAGTGTTCTGGTGGCGCTTGTCCTCATTACGCTTTATGCCGTGTTTGCCATTGCTCTTATTTATATGGAGCGAAAAGTCTGCGCCGCTTTTCAGTGTCGTCTAGGGCCGATGCGTGTAGGTCCTTGGGGTACGCTTCAGGTGTTTAGCGATGTGTTCAAGATGCTGACAAAGGAGATTATCAATTTACGCCAGACGGATATGTTCCTGCATAGCCTGGCGCCGTTTCTCGTTGTCACGGCTTCAATGATCACATTCGCTTGTTTGCCTTGGAATGCCGGTGCGCAAATCATTGATTTCAACGTCGGTGTGTTTTTCTTCCTGGCCATTTCCAGCATAGGTGTGGTAGGGATTCTTTTGGCCGGTTGGAGCAGTAATAACAAGTATTCGCTGATCGGTGCCATGCGTAGCGGCGCCCAGATCATTAGTTATGAGTTGTCTATCGGTATGACAATGCTTACCATGATCTGTTTCACCGGTACGATGTCATTCTCTGAAATTTGTGCGCAGCAGGCTGCTGAAGGCTGGAATATATTCCGTGGCCATTTGCCCGCGGTTGTTGCCTTTGTCATCTATTTGGTGGCTGGTAATGCCGAATGTAATCGCGGCCCGTTTGACTTGCCTGAGAGTGAGAGCGAACTGACAGCCGGTTATCATACGGAATATTCCGGTATGCACTTCGGTTATTACTATTTGGCTGAATATCTGAATCTGTTTATCTGCGCAGGCATCGCATCTACCATCTTCCTGGGAGGATGGGCACCGCTTCATATTGCCGGCCTTGACAGCTTCAATGCAGTAATGGACTACATACCCGGTGCGGTGTGGTTTGTCGGCAAGACATTCTTCGTGGTCTTCCTCCTTATGTGGTTACGCTGGACGTTTCCACGTTTGCGCATTGACCAGATACTCTCGTTGGAATGGAAGTACCTCGTTCCCATCAGCATGGTCAATCTGATATTGATGGCTTTGGCCGTATCGTGGGAGTTCCACTTTTAATCCGTAGTAAATCATGAACGAAGAAAAGAATTATATTCAAGGCTTATTCGGTGGGCTCAAAACTTTGGGTATTGGTCTGAAAACCACTATGCGTGAGTTTTTTACCAAGAAAATCACCGAACAATATCCTGAAAATCGCAGTGAACTTCAAATGTTCGATCGCTTTCGCGGTTCGCTGACGATGCCTCATAATGAGAATAATGAACATAAGTGTATCGGTTGCGGTCTTTGCCAGATGGCCTGCCCTAACGGTACGTTGAATGTAACAAGCGAATTTTATGAGGACGAAGACGGCAAGAAGAAAAAGCGCCTGGTAAAATATGAATATAACCTGGGAGCCTGTATGTTCTGTCAGCTTTGTACGCGTGCCTGTCCGCATGATGCCATCACTTTCGATCAAAGTTTTGAGAATGCGGTGTTCGACCGTTCAAAACTTATCAAGATTTTGAATCATCCTGGGAGTAAGGTGCAAGAAAAGAAAGTAGTAAAGAAGGAGGCCGTCGCTACAGCAGCGCCTCCTGCTGCCAAACCGGCTGAGGCCTAAAAATTACTTAATAAATGGATTCACAAAATATCATGTTTGTAATATTGGCAGTGGTCATAGTACTCTCTTCCGTCGCCACCGTGGTAACGAAGAGCATCGTACGAGCTGCCACATATCTGCTTTTTGTGCTTTTGGGCACAGCAGGTATGTATTTCCTGATGGGGTACACCTTCCTGGGCGCTGTTCAGACAATGGTTTATGCCGGCGGCATCATTGTGCTTTATGTTTTTGCTATTTTGTTAACCAAAGGCGGAAATGATGCTGTAGTGAAACGTACCGCGAAAGATGCCTCTTGGGGATTTGTACTGACACTGGTGGGATTTCTTACCTTTATTGGAGTACTTCTCAAGCAAAATCTCTTTAAAAATGTTGTAGCTCTCAGTGCACCTGAAGAACCTGTCGGAGATGCTTCACACAACTCCATTAATGAGATTGGTCGTTTTATGCTTTCATCAGGCAATGATGGTTATCTCCTGCCTTTTGAAGCCGTCAGTGTTCTGTTGTTGGCATGTATCGTGGCTGGTCTGCTCATTGCCCGTAAACGGTAGTTATATATAAAATCAGACAAATGATACAGATAGAATATATCTTGATAATCTCGGCTGTTATGATGTTTGCCGGTATCTTCGGGTTCCTTACCCGTCGGAGCACTTTGGCCATCTTGCTTTCTATTGAGTTAATGCTCAATTCGGCCGACCTTAATTTTGCAGTGTTTAACCGTATGCTTTATCCCAACGGTCATGAGGGGTATTTCTTCGCACTTTTCGGCATTGCCATTGCTGCTGCCGAAAGTGCTGTTGCAATAGCCATCATGATAAATATTTATCGCCTGCTCAAGGATATTACGGTAGATAAGTTGGAAAAGATGAAGTGGTAATTTAGTTTCATAGTTGTTTTCATCAGTTTTTTTGAGGATATTGATCATTGGATGAATCTGAAAGACCGTTTTAGTCCGGATGTATACAATAAATGCTGAATTCTGATGTAACGACTTTCCTGACATTAAAAATATGGAATATACAATATTAATCCTATTGCTGCCCTTTCTCTCCTTCCTGCTATTGGGAATTTGCGGAAAGTGGCTCAGCCATAAGGCCGCCGGACTGGTCGGCACTTGCGTCTTGGGCATGGTGGCGGTATTGTCTTATGCTACAGCTTATGGATATTTCACCATGCCACGAACAGCTGATGGCGTTTTTGAGACGATAGTACCGTACAATATTAATTGGTTGCCATTCTTCGATGGAAGCCTGCACTTTGATATGGGTATTATGCTAGACCCTATTTCCGTGATGATGCTTATAGTCATCTCTACGGTATCTCTCATGGTGCATGTTTATTCTTTCGGCTATATGCATGGTGAGCGCGGTTTTCAGCGTTATTATGCCTATTTGAGCCTTTTCACTATGTCCATGCTTGGTCTTGTTGTGGCCACCAACATTTTTCAAATGTATCTCTTTTGGGAACTTGTGGGTGTATCCTCTTATCTGCTCATCGGTTTCTATTATACTTCTCCCGCAGCTATTGCGGCTTCGAAAAAGGCCTTTATTGTGACACGTTTTGCTGATATGTTTTTCCTTATCGGTATTCTCATTTACGGTTACTATTGCGGATCGTTTGGTTTTGATTTCGATGCCGAAGGCTTTGCAAAAGGTGGTTTCATACTTCCCACGGCCCTTGTGCTGATGTTCATTGGCGGTGCCGGTAAGAGTGCTATGTTCCCCTTGCACATCTGGTTGCCCGATGCAATGGAAGGCCCCACACCTGTTTCTGCTCTTATTCATGCCGCAACCATGGTTGTTGCCGGAGTGTTTCAGGTAGCCCGTTTGTTTCCTTTGTGGATACAGTATGCTCCCGAAGCCTTGAGTATAGTCGCTTGGGTAGGCGCGTTTACTGCGTTCTATGCCGCTGCTGTTGCCTGTGCGCAGAGTGACATAAAGCGTGTATTGGCTTTCTCTACAATCTCACAGATAGCTTTCATGATGGTAGCCCTTGGCGTTTGTACGGAAATAGCTACAGGACATGAACACCACGGTAGTCTTGGTTACATGGCTTCTATGTTCCATCTCTTTACCCATGCCATGTTCAAAGCCCTTCTTTTCTTGGGTGCAGGGTGTATAATTCATGCAGTTCACAGTAATGAAATGTCAGCTATGGGCGGTTTGCGCAAATATATGCCTATTACGCACATAACGTTCCTCATAGCATGTTTGGCTATAGCCGGTATTCCTCCTTTTTCCGGTTTCTTTTCAAAAGACGAGATTCTGACAGCTTGTTTTGCCTACAGTCCGTTTATGGGATGGATTATGACAGCTATCGCCGCTATGACTGCATTCTATATGTTCCGTCTTTATTTCGGTATTTTCTGGGGAACAGAGAACAAGGAACTTCATGCCAGGCATACGCCGCATGAAGCACCACTCACAATGACAGTTCCTCTTGTCTTCCTGGCTCTTGTTACCTGTGCAGCAGGTTTCATACCTTTCGGCAATTTCGTCAGTGCCGATGGTCAGTCCTATGATATTCATCTTGATTGGAATGTTGCAGGTACGAGCATTGCTATCGCTGTAGTGTCCATTGCTCTTGCCACTTATATCTATATGGGAGAGCGTCAGCCGGTAGCCAATGCCATTCAGGAAAAGTTCCGGAATTTGCACCGATGGGCATATAAGCGTTTCTATTTGGACGAAGTTTATCAGTACGTCACCCATCGTATTATTTTCGCGCATATCTCCAAGCCTATCGCCTGGTTCGACCGTCACATTGTCGATGGATTTTTCGATTTTCTCGCCTGGGGAACCAATGCTCTCGGCTTCCAAATTCGCGGTTTGCAGGGTGGTGCCGTTCAGAAGTACGCTTATGCCTTCTTTATCGGTATTCTTGTCTTACTCTTAATTTTTATTTTTTAAGCCATGGACAGTAATTTAATCAATGTATTATATCTCTCGTCGTTCGTCTTCATCCCCTTGGTGATGTTGTTCGGCTTGTGGTTGGCCCGTAATATCAATCAGGTCCGCGGCGTGATGGTGGCCGGCAGCAGTCTGCTCTTGGGACTTTCAGTCTATTTGGTCTTCGATTTCCTCGGTGCCCGCGTATCCGATCCAACCAGTGAAATGCTCTTTACCGGTAGTTTTTCTTGGTTCGAACCGCTCAACATTAAATACTCCGTAGGGGTGGATGGAATCAGCGTCGCAATGTTGTTGCTTTCCGCAGTCATTGTTTTCACCGGAACTTTTGCTTCCTGGCAGCTCAAACCGCTGACAAAAGAATATTTCCTGTGGTTCACATTGTTGAGCATGGGAGTGTTCGGCTTCTTTATCACAGTGGATATGTTTGCCATGTTCATGTTCTATGAAATAGCACTGATCCCCATGTACCTGCTCATCGGAGTTTGGGGAAGCGGCAAAAAGGAATATGCCGCCATGAAACTGACACTGATGCTTATGGGGGGGTCCGCTTTCCTGATGATAGGCATCTTCGGTATATTCTATGGTGCCGGCGGCGCCACGATGAATATCGTTGAAATAGCCAATCAGACAGGTGGCGCCCATACTATAGATTTCACGCAACAATGCATTTGGTTCCCCCTGACGTTTATCGGTTTTGGAGTGCTTGGCGCTCTTTTCCCGTTCCACACATGGAGTCCCGACGGTCATGCCTCAGCACCTACGGCCGTGTCAATGCTTCATGCCGGTGTCTTGATGAAACTCGGAGGCTACGGCTGTTTCCGCATAGCCATGTATCTGTTGCCAGATGCTGCTAACGAACTCGGTTGGATATTCCTCATCCTCACCGGTATTTCGGTAGTTTACGGTGCATTCTCGGCTTGTGTTCAGACCGACTTGAAATACATCAATGCCTATAGTTCTGTCTCACACTGTGGATTGGTGCTATTCGCCATACTCATGCTCAATAAAACCGCCTGTACCGGTGCTGTTCTTCAGATGTTGAGTCATGGTCTTATGACAGCTCTTTTCTTTGCCCTCATCGGTATGATTTACGGCCGTACCCATACACGTGACATCCGTGAGTTGAGCGGATTGATGAAAATCATGCCTTTCCTGGCCGTATGCTATGTGATTGCCGGTTTGGCCAATTTAGGCTTGCCAGGGCTTTCCGGTTTTATAGCCGAGATGACTATTTTCGTCGGTTCTTTCCAGAATGCCGACACTTTCCATCGTGTACTTACCATTGCCGCCTGTTCTAGTATTGTCATAACCGCAGTCTATATTCTCCGTCTGGTGGGTAAGATCCTTTATGGCACTTGCACAAACGAGCACCATCTTAAACTGACAGATGCCACATGGGACGAGCGCTTCTCTGTTATCTGCCTTATCGTGGCAGTAGCAGGCCTTGGTTTGGCGCCGCTTTGGGTGAGCAACATGATTTCAACAGGCGTGGCACCTATCGTAGATCATATTCAGAATGTGTCTCATGTAGTGAGTGCGTCAAATCCTTTCCTCTAATTTAAATACACAGCAAACAACTATGCAAATGGATTATTCTCATTTTTTGAGCATGGCTGAAGAACTCAGTCTTCTGGCAGTCATTGTTATCGTATTCTTGGCAGATTTGTTCCTCTGTGGCAAAGAGGAAAAAGGGCTGGGCGATGTTTGCGCCGCCGACAATCAGTGTGCTCCGGCCTGCGGTTGTAATCTCCGCACGTTACTTCCGGTGCTTCTCCTGATGGTCCACACCGTTATCAACCTTGTGCCCTGGTGTGC
Organism: Prevotella sp. MGM2; assembly: GCF_002933955.1. Classification (GTDB taxonomy): domain Bacteria; phylum Bacteroidota; class Bacteroidia; order Bacteroidales; family Bacteroidaceae; genus Alloprevotella. Next base: position 4,538 of record NZ_BEWW01000305.1, on the reverse strand, counting down.
CGAGTCTTGTCTGCCCTCAGATGCCTTTGGCGGAATGTACCAACATACAGCCATGATGACTATCGTCAAGAGTGTTCTCAACACAGGTGTCATTGTCGTGTTCTTAATGGCCGGATCATGGCTCAACCGTCAGGAAAACAGAATCAAGATGGGTGAATTCCACACACTTGTTCTGTTCACGTTGCTCGGTATGTATTTCATGATTTCCAGCGGTCATTTCATCATGTTCTTCATCGGCCTTGAGCTGGCCTCCATTCCTATGACAGCTCTTGTTGCCTACGACAAGAAACAATACGAAAGCGCCGAAGCCGGAGCCAAATACATATTGCTGGCACTCTTTTCCAGCGCTTTGTTACTCTACGGTGTGTCGCTCATTTACGGTGTGACGGGAACACTCTATTTTGATCAGATGGCCGATACTCTTCAGGTAAACCTTTTGAGCATTCTTGGTCTGGTGCTTTTCATCTCAGGTTTGGGCTTTAAAATATCTTTGGTGCCGTTCCATCTTTGGACTGCCGACACCTATCAGGGTGCCCCCACGGTCGTAACCGGCTATCTCAGTGTCATATCCAAAGGCTCTGCCGCTTTTGTGCTTATGACAGTTCTGATGAAAGTCTTCGGTGCCGCAGCTTTTCAGGAAATGTGGAGCGAAGGTTTCTTTTGGATTATTATAGCTTCCATAACCATAGCCAACCTCTTTGCCATCCGTCAGAAAAACCTCAAGCGCTTCATGGCGTTCTCGGCCATTTCGCAGGCGGGTTATCTTGTTTTGGCCATCATGGGAAGCACGTCACAGGGCATGACCTCTCTGGTCTTCTATCTGTTGGTTTACATGGCTGCCAATCTCGGCGCTTTTGCCGTGTTGCATGTAGTGGAGCAGAATAGCGGGAAGATAGGAATGGACGACTACAACGGCCTTTACCGCACCAATCCCAAACTGGCATTCCTCATGACGCTCTGCCTGTTCTCTTTGGCAGGCATTCCGCCTTTTGCCGGCTTCTTCTCAAAATTCTTTGTCTTCATGGCAGCCTTCAATGCCGGTTATCATCTCCTTGTCTTCATTGCATTGGTCAACACCGTCATATCGCTTTATTACTATCTGCTGATTGTGAAAGCCATGTACATCAAAGACAACGATGCGCCTATAGCCGCTTTCAGGAGCGACTGCGGCACACGTGCCGCCTTGGCTATTTGTATGCTTGGCGTAGTGTTGCTCGGCATCGCCGGTTGTTTCTACAATTATATCGACCGGTTCAGCTACGGCTTATAATGCCAGGCATAATGGCATTGTCAATAATCAGGGAACGGCCCGCAATTATTTTGCGGGCCGTTCTTCTTTTATGGGGCACCTTATCGCCAATAAATTGCCGGCCAGTCCGTCGATGCCTCGAGATGTCATGACTTGTTGAATGGTTCAATGGCCGGCAGAAATCCTTTGGTCGGCTTCGTGAAGAGAATTGTGGTTGTAGCCATGGCGGAAGATAACAGCAACTTTCTAGAGTTTATAAGAAGTATAAATATCTGCACAAATATTTTGTCGGTGTGCATAATTGTCGTACATTTGCCGCCGAATTTACCAAAATAAAGGAAATATGAGAAAATTTTTATTAACGGCGGCTGTTTTTGCCGCTTCATTTCCAACGCTGGCAGGAGGTTATCTTACCAACACAAACCAAAGTGTCTCTTTCTTGCGCAATCCGGCGCGTTTGGCCACGTTTGAACTTGACGGAGCCTATAGTAATCCGGCAGGTCTGGCTTGGTTGGGAGAGGGATGGCACTTCGCTTTCAATTGGCAGAATGCCGCTCAGGAGCGCAATATATTGTCAACCTTTTCACCCTTTGCCTATAATGTCAATCAGCCGGGTAATCCGGTCAGAAAATTCAAGGGAGAGGCTTCCGCCCCCTTTATTCCTTCGCTCGACGCCGCATATCAGAAAGGCCCTTGGACGGTATCTATGCACTTTGGCATTACCGGCGGTGGAGGCAAAGCTACCTTTAACAGCGGCTTGCCTATGTTCGAGGCTCCCGTGTCGCTCATTCCTGGCATGCTGACGCAGGCTGGCATACCTGCCGACGCTTATTCTACCAATATGTATATGAGTGGGCGGCAATACATCTATGGTGTGCAGCTTGGTCTTACTTATAAGATTTTTGAGAACCGTGGCGATTTGAAGCAGGGGCTGTCCGTTCATCTCGGTGCCCGCATGAATTTTGCCAGCAACCATTATGAGGGATATTTGCGTAATATCAGCGCCCGTCTCAACGGCACCATGACACCGCTTAACCCTTACTTCAAGCAGCAGGCCGCCAGTTATGAAGCTACAGCCTTGCAGGCACAGGCTGCTGCCGATCAGTATGCCAAGCTGGCAGCGATTACAACCGATCCGGTCCAGAAAGCACAGTATGAAGCCCTTTCGGCTCAATATGCCGCCGGTGCGGAGCAGGCCGCCGGTGCCGCGTTGCAGTTTACCGGCCTGGCCAATAAGACGGCAGACTTAGAACTGGATTGTGATCAGAAGGGATGGGGAATTGCGCCTATCATCGGATTGGATTACCGTGTAGGGCGGCTGAATCTTGGTGCCCGTTATGAGTTTCAGACTAATATGAATATCGAGAACAAGACTAAGGCCAATACTACCGGTGTGGCTTCGTTTGCCAATGGTGTGAATACGCCTAACGATATTCCTGCCATCCTGAGCATCGGCGCGCAGTATGGCATTACGCCGAAGTGGCGTGTGATGGCCGGGTGGAATTGTTATTTTGACAAGAAAGCCGGCATGTCTGAGGACAAGCAGAAATATCTCAATCATAACACGCATGAAATTACCGCCGGTATGGAGTACGATATCATCGACCGTGTTACGGTGAGTGTCGGTTATCAGAACACGGATTATGGTACCAGCAATGCTTTTCAGAGCGATTTGAGTTTTCACTGCGATTCTTATTCGCTAGGTCTCGGGCTGAAAGTCAAGATCAACGATCATGTTAATGTGAATGGCGGTTATTTTTGGACTAACTATAAGGACTACACGAAAGCCTCCGACAATTACAATGGAACGGGAATGGCCGGGGTCGATGTCTACAGCCGCAGCAACAAGGTGTTTGGGCTTGGTGTGGACATTCACTTCTGATATTTAGAAATATGAGATTTTGTTTGCCGCTTCATGCCTTAAGCATGAAGCGGTATTTTGTTTGTTCCCCCGACAGCGGTTATTAAATGAAGCTACGCCGGTTATTTTTGTTGTCAGCTTTGGCCATACGCTGTTTTTTTCTTAACTTGCCGTGGATTATCCAGTGACGTAAGAATGAACAAGATGCAACATACACCAGTGAGAGTCTTTCACATCATCAGCCATTTCGACCTTGGCGGCGCGGAACAGGTGGCGGCCAATATTGCCAAGTCCTCCACCGGAGGAGTAGAGTATCACATGATTGAGGTGATGCGCGGACACACCCCCTTTACCCGCAGTCTTATTGACGAACTGCAGGCATCGGGCATCCGATTGCATCGTTCTTTCATGCCCGATGTCCGTTTTCACTTTCTTTTCGAACGGTTGGGGGCTTTGTGCTTTCCGTTCTGGTTTCTGTTCCTTTATTTGAAATGGCGGCCTGACGTATTGCACTGCCATACCGAAACGGCCGATATGGCAGTCTGTGCCTTTGCGCGGCTATTCCCTTGGCTGCGCAAATATAAAATTGTACGGACGGTACATAATACGATGTTATGGACCGGAGTGAAACGATTGGGAGACCACATTGAGCGTTTCATGCAACGAAACGGCTGCAATGTGGCCATATCGCCATCAGTGAAGGACGCTTACGGACAAAATTACGGAACGTTTCCGCCTGTCATAATGAACGGTGTGGAACCTGTTGAGCAACGCCGCTATCCCCATTTGCATCCGGACCGGTTAAATATTCTGTTTGCCGGCCGACTGGAACCTCAGAAAGGCATTGAAAGTCTCCTGGAGACCATTCGGCGGATGAAAGGCGACGGGCGTTTTTTTTTCCATTTGATAGGTGATGGTACGTTACGTCAGGAAGTGGAGCGCGTAGTGGATGACGCTGACAATGCCGTATTGGTACCTCCCGTTTTCGGTTTACCGGCTTTTATGGGTTCGTTTGACGCTTTGTTCATGCCCTCGGAGTTTGAAGGCCTGGGATTGCTTGCTGTCGAGGCTGCCATGGCCGGTCTTCCTGTCGTGGCCAACCGTTGTTCCGGATTGAGTGATGCCCTACCGTCTGACTGGCCGTTTTGGGTGACTGGTAATGATGTGTCGGCTTATGTGCATATTTTCAGAAAGACGCTTCCCGTTGCCGATCGTTCCGCTTTGACAGCTTGGGCACGCGAGTACGTCATGAAGCGTTTCAGCGTGCGTAACATGCAACTGGAATATGAGAAAATTTATTTTCAAGTAAAAGAGAGTAGCTTCTAAGAACCGGTGTTAATTGTTCTGATTTTCCGATTTTCTCTTTTGCTTGTTTTTAACACTATTTGCTTTTGGCTGAAAAATGTCGTATCTTTGTAACAGCGGAGC
>NZ_BEWW01000304.1 GCF_002933955.1 Prevotella sp. MGM2 | reverse complement strand
GTATTGCAATTTAAATTCCAAGTATTCGAGTTAAAATTCCGATACGGACTTTTTCCGTTTCCTCACTTACAACCTACGTTTTAACACTACGGAGTGTTACGGAAGGTTAAATATGTTAAAGTCAAAAAGACTTCCCAGTACCTCAAATCAGGAGAACCGTCTCCTGCGCCCCCTTTTTATGCCCAAAACAGCGCCCTTTGTGCATAAAATAGATGTTTTTTCCTTAAAATGCTTTGTTATATAAAGAATAAAACCTATTTTTGCAACCTGAAAGAAAGACAGAAAACCGATTTATTAATTCATAAAAAAGAAAAACCATGTCTGATATTGCAGAAAAAGTAAAAGCTATCATCGTAGACAAGCTGAGCGTAGACGAAGCTGAAGTAAAGAACGAAGCAAGCTTCGCCAACGACCTCGGTGCCGACTCTCTCGACACTGTAGAACTTATCATGGAATTCGAAAAAGAGTTCAAAATCACTATCCCCGATGATCAGGCAGAGAAAATCTCTACCGTAGGTGATGCTGTTGCCTACATCGAGGCAAACGTAAAATAAACAGAACCCTCGCTTTGCCCGCGCGGCAAATGAAAAGATTCTGAAGTTTTGAGGTTATACGTTGATCTTTGCAAACTGCCGGACCTGCCGGACAGAAGATAGCGTGTAACCTCAAAATGCGTAATCTCCCGTTCGTTTCATAATTAAACCACACGAAATATGGAATTAAAAAGAGTGGTCGTTACCGGCCTCGGAGCTTTAACCCCCGTCGGCAACACCGTTGCCGAAACTTGGGAAAACCTCAAGAAAGGCGTCAGCGGCGCCGGCCCCATCACACATTTCGACGCTTCTAAGTTCAAAACCCAATTCGCCTGCGAAGTGAAAGGTTTCAAAGCCGCCGACTACATCGACCGCAAAGAAGCCCGCAAAATGGACCTCTATGAGCAATACGCCCTCGTAGCCGCCATGGAAGCCGTCAAGGACAGCGGAATGAACCTCGAAGCCGTGGATAAAAACCGCATCGGCGTCATTCTAGGCGTAGGCATCGGCGGCATCCACACCTTCGAGGAAGAAGCAGGCAACTACGCCGTCAACGGCGCAGAGATGGGTCCCAAATACAACCCCTTCTTCATTCCCAAAATGATTGCCGACATCGCCTCCGGACAAATCTCCATCATGTACGGTTTTCACGGACCCAACTTCACCACCACCTCGGCATGCGCCTCCTCTACCAACGCCTTTGCCGACGCCTTCAATCTCATCCGTCTGGGCAAAGCCAACGCCATCGTAACGGGCGGAGCTGAAGCTGCCATCTGGCCGGCCGGCGTAGGCGGATTCACCGCCATGCACGCCCTCTCCACACGCAACGACGACCCCACACGCGCCTCACGCCCCTTCAGCGCCAGCCGCGACGGATTCGTCATGGGCGAAGGAGCCGCCTGTCTCATCCTCGAAGAACTGGAGCACGCCAAAGCACGCGGAGCGAAAATCTACTGCGAAGTAGCCGGCGTAGGCATGTCTGCCGACGCACACCACATCACAGCCAGCCACCCCGAAGGACTCGGCGCACACCTCGTAATGAGCAGCGCGCTTGAAGACGCCGGCATGAAGCCTGAAGACATCGACTACATCAACGTACACGGCACCTCCACCCCCGTGGGCGACGTCTCAGAAGTAAAGGCCATCACCAAACTCTTCGGAGAACACGCCTACAAACTCAACATCAGCTCAACCAAGTCCATGACAGGCCACCTCCTCGGAGCAGCCGGAGCCGTTGAAGCCATGGTATGCTGCCTCTCCGTCAAGGAAGACATCATCCCCCCCACCATCAACCACGAAGAAGGCGACAACGACGAAAACATCGACTATAACCTCAACTTCACCTTCAACGAAGCACAGAAACGCCCCGTACGCGCCGCACTGAGCAACACCTTCGGATTCGGCGGACACAACGCCTGCTGCATCGTAAAGAAGTACGAAGAATAAGCAGACAACCCACAAAGAGTTAAGAGCTAAAAGCTAAAAGTAGTCCGACGGCCAGGCGACACAACCCCTATCGCCGAAAAACCGCCTCATACCGGCATCCCAATGATACCAGCCGGTGGAAGTGTGCCACACACGCCACTTACCCCTACTTTCACTTTTAGCTCTTAATCTATACACCTGCCCACTATGATCATTAATCTCATCGACAGGGTAAAATACTCCTTCCGAAAGGACAAAGACCTCCTCTCGGCCCTGCACGGCATCCTCGGATTCTACCCCCACAACCTCGAAATATACCGTATAGCTCTGGCACACAAGTCGCAGGCCTACCGCTCCCAGAAAGGGCGACCGCTCAACAACGAACGGCTGGAATTCCTCGGCGATGCCATCCTCGAGGCCATAGTAAGCGACATCGTATTCCACCGCTACGAACGCAAGCGGGAAGGATTCCTCACCAGCACACGCAGCAAGATAGTGCAGCGAACATCCCTCAACCGGCTCGCAGCCGAAATAGGGCTCGACCGCCTCATCAAGGCCAACACACAACCCGGCTCACACAATAATAATATAGGTGGCAATGCCTTCGAAGCCCTCGTTGGCGCCATTTATCTCGACCGCGGCTACAACCACTGCAAATGGTTCATAAAGAAACGCATCGTAGGCCGCCTGCTCGACCTCGACGGCGTAGCCCAAAAAGAAGTCAACTTCAAGAGCAAACTCCTGGAGTGGACACAAAAGAACCGCATACAGTCGGAATTCCAAATGGACCAGACTGCCGGAAAAGAGCCGGGTGAGATAATATTCGGCAGCATAATACTCATAGAAGGCTTGAAGGCCGGAGAAGGTAAAGGACATACAAAAAAAGAAAGCCAGCAAATGGCAGCCAAAGCCGCACTGACCAAACTGCGCCGCGAGCCGCGTTTTCTGGAAAGCATCTTCAAGGCCAAGGAAAAGCGCACGGCCATGGAAGCTCCTGAAATATGCGCCCTTCCGAAGATTGAGGAAATAGAAGCCGAGCTGACGGAAAAACAGGCCATAACAGCCTCCACACGCAGTAGGGAGGCGCGTTCCGCAGCTGCCCGTTCAGCCAAACGGGCGCCGCAACGCCCTGCCCCTTCGCCGCAACAGGATTTGAAAAAGCAGAAACCCATTTCCCAACAACTCAAAGCGCCGAAAATCAATCTGCCTGCCGAAGAAGCCACCACGCCCGATGCCAGAACTGCCCCCACTGTTCAAAAAAAACAGGGCAGGAACCATAAGACGGACAATACGGCAAAGAACCAGCCCACCGCTTCACCCAGCACACCTGCCGTAATGCCACAAGAGCAAGACTTACGACCGGCAAAGCCAGCCACATCAGAAGAGATTACAGAAAAATCTCAAAAAAAATCTTCGTCGGACGCATACGACGAAGACAGGTTGTCACAGCGCCAGCGAGCCTCAAGAGGCACACGGGCCAAACGGGCGCCGAACAAGCATGCCGGAGACGGCAGCCAACAGGATGACAAAAAAGAAACATCTACGGCGACACCTCAGAGAGAAGTTTTAGCATCAGGGGACTACTTTGCTCCAGATGAAAAAGGCAACGGGAAAGAAGCCTGCGGACCGCGGCAGCGACGCAAAGAGCACGAAAACCCAGCCAGCGAAGGTGGGTTGCGTGCCGAACGCGAACGCCGGGAAGCCATTGTGCGCCAAGCCGAAGCAGCGGCTTACGAGGAATGACCTATGTTCTTATAGTTATCAGAAGAACGAGTTAACTTTATTCTTCAATAAGGATTTCCCACGGGGATGGCTTTATAGTGCCATCCCCGTGGTTTATTTCTAGTATGAATCTAATTACAAGAGATTTTATCTGTGCGATGATATCACAGACAGGTGCAACGTCATGCTTATTTTGCCAAGCTAAAATAGCAAATACGACAGTTGATTTGTTAAAAAAACAAACATTAAAGTACATTTAGAGATTATTTTCTTGCAGGAAACAAAAATAATCGTACCTTTGCATTGTGTTTTTCATAGTATTAGATTTAAGGTTAACAAGATTGGGGTACAGCGGTATCCCTTTTTTTATGTCCTGAAATCACACAAACCTATATGAGCGAAGACCGCAGCACTCCTCCCGAAAACACAGCCGAATATATTTCTTTCTCCAATAATCTTCTTAAGCCTCTTTTCAATATATGAAAAATCCCCGATGCTTTCGCATTGGGGACACCGGTATAGGTTCAATCCGCCAAGCCGCCGTTGTCATCAGGCGCCACCGTCCGACGGTGCTTCCACCTGCGATGGCTCCAAAGCCAAAGATGGGGCTGACGATGTATCATCTTTTCAAGTTCTTCCATGTAAAGGTCTGTCAGGCGATAATCCTTATATTCCCTGACGTTATCGGTGATATGCCGCAAACGCAGATGATAGTATCCGCGCGCGGTACGCTCCACGTCAGCCAGAAATATAGCCGCATCCACCTTTTTGGCGATACGTTCCGTGCCGGTGAACACCGGTGTGTCCTGATGCAGAAAGTCTACCCAGTCATGTATGCTGTTGCCGCCGGGCGTCTGATCGGCAATGAACCCCACAACGGTAGGACGGCCTTCGCGTTTGAGACGCAGTATGTGGCGCAGCGACTCATACTTCGAGATGTTTTCAGCCCCGAAACGCGTACGCAACTTAAAGAACAGCCCGTCGAAGTGCCTGTTGCGCAGCGGACGGTAAAGCTGCGCACAATGCGTTGTCTTCTCCTTCATCCACAACGGCAGCGATGAAATCCATTCCCAATTGCAGTAATGCCCCAAGTAAATAAACACGAAAGGATGAGTTTTCAAAGCCAACTCCACCTCTTCCGTCCCCTCAACGCTCATGCGGCGGCGCATCTCCTCAGGACGGATGGTGATGAGTTTAAGGGTTTCCACCACATAGTCGCAAAACCACCGGTAGAAGCGTTTTTCTATTTTCCGCCGTTCCCCGGCCGTCAATTCGGGAAATGAATTATCAAGATTCCGCCGCACTACACCACGACGGTAACGCGCCACATAGTAGACCAGCGGATAGCAAACATCCGAAAGCCGGTAGAGCATTCCCAGCGGCAGACGTGAAAGAAGGCAAAGAAGTCCTATTAAAAGTTTCATGGTTGCAAAGATAAGCCAAAAGGACGAAGAGGCGAAACAAACTTTTTTGTTTTTACATTCCCCAAAGGCGCCAACCGGTATTTTTAAGGAAGCCCCCACCTAGCCGGACGGCAGCGGCATTTCCTGCCACCAACTTCCAGTAGACCTCTTCAAGGCACCCGCAGCTCCTTTTCCTGCATCCAACCACCCTTTTTCACTTTAACATATTTAACCTTCCGTAACACTCCGGCATGTTAAAATATAGGTTACAAATAGTGCGGAAGAAAAAGTCCGTATCGAAATTTCAACTCGAATACTTGGAATTTATATTCCAATACGGGGAATTAAGAGTGGAAATACGGCGTTTTTCTCACGAAAAAGGCCTGAAAAACATTGAAAAAGCGGAGCTTCCTCATGGAAAGTCCCGCTCCGCTGTTACAAAGATACAACATTTTCCGGCCAAAAGCAAACTATGTTAAAAAGCGGCAGAAACAGTTCCTGCACCTGTCGGAACGACAAAAATACCTGTTTCTCATACATTTCGACATTGTTCATCCCCGCTTTCCACAAAAACAGGAATAAGCAGCGTGCCAAAGCGGAAAAACCAGCCGGTTTGCTTCGCTCCCTCACCCTTTTGCATTATCTTTGCAGCAGCATATACCATATAAGAACATGGCAAATTATACCGACAACTCCTATACCGCGTCCGACGAAAATGACGGACGAAAACTTTCCATTGAAGAATATCTCGACCAGGACGAAAAGAAAGATCTGCTCCGCCTGCTCACGGCCGGCTCCGTAGACGACGGCAAGTCAACCCTCATTGGACGCCTGCTCTTCGACTCGAAAAAACTTTATGAAGACCAGCTTTCGGCGCTCGAACGCGACTCCAAGCGGGTGGGCAACGCAGGCGAAGGCAACATCGACTATGCCCTCTTATGTGATGGCCTGAAGGCCGAACGCGAACAAGGCATCACCATCGACGTGGCCTACCGCTACTTCTCTACCAACAAACGGAAATTCATCATTGCCGACACACCGGGACACGAGCAATACACCCGCAACATGATTACGGGCGGCTCCACTGCCAACCTTGCCGTCATACTCGTCGACGCCCGCACAGGGGTCATCACGCAAACGCGCCGTCACACCTTCCTCGTGTCACTGCTTGGCATCAAACACATCGTGCTGGCCGTGAACAAAATGGACCTGGTGGACTTCTCCCGCGAAGTCTTCGACAATATCGTGGCCGAATTCCGTGCCTTCATCGCCCCCTTCGGAGTGCCTGACGTGCAGTGCATCCCCCTCTCGGCGCTCGAAGGAGACAACGTGGTGGAACGCAGCAACCGCACACCGTGGTACGAAGGTCCCAGCATCCTGCAATTCCTCGAGAACGTACACATCGAAGGCGACCACAACCTGAAAGACTTCCGCTTCCCCGTACAATACGTCCTGCGACCCAACCTCGACTTCCGAGGCTTCAGCGGCAAAGTAGCTTCGGGAATCATTCGCCGGGGCGACAAAATAATGGCACTCCCCTCTGGAAAAACAAGTCGCGTAAAGCGTATCGCAACCTACGACGGCGACCTTGACTACGCCTTCCCGCCTCAAAGTATAACACTCCAGTTGGAAGACGAAATCGACATATCCCGCGGCGAAATGATCGTAAAATGCGACGAACAAGCCGCCGGCAACCAACTCACACCACAGTCCCTGACATCAGGACCGCACATCGGCCGTCACTTCGAAGCCATGCTCGTGTGGATGGACGAGAAACCCATGGACGCACAAAAATCCTTCTACCTCAAACACACCACCAACACCACACGCTGCCGCATAGACCACATACGCCACAAGGTGGACGTCAACACACTTGAACAGTCGCAGGTAGACCGCCTCGAACTCAACGAAATAGGCCGTGCAGTGTTCGTAACATCCAAGGAACTCTTCTTCGATGCCTACAAAGAAAACAAGCCTACAGGCGCTTTCATCGTCATCGACCCTATCACCAACAACACATCGGCAGTAGGCATGATCATAGGACCGGTGGAAGAGCGCGACCTCCACTCCGGAGACGCCCTGCCCACTCTCGACCTGCCCGCCCTAGGCATCACACCTGAACATTACGAAGCCATAGACCGCGCCGTAAGCGCCCTCGAAAAACAAGGATTGGCCATCATCGTAAAGAAAGGATAAAGAAAAGCGGGATCCCAATACCGCCTGCGGTCTCTTCACCGCCAAAACACTTGTCCCGCCGTATGATATTATCATTCATACGGCGGGACAAATATTTTACAATACAGCCACTAACATTCAGCCCGGCATCAGCCATCTTCAGATCACTGCCAATATTCCTAAAACCGCAATGGTCAGATACGCCACACAACCGGCAAGCATCCCCGATTACCGCTTCAGCAAAAAAGTGAGACCGGACTCATTCCGCCGGCTTCACAATAACAAGCGCCTCACTCACTTCTGTCACGACAATAGAGGTTCCCTCATCAATAAAACTGCCGGCAGATTTAACCTCTACCCTACGGCCGTTTATCTCGGCATTTCCGATAAGCGCAAGGCGGGTAAGCGCCCGGCCGGTATCGCCGGGACGAACGGAAAGCTGTGCCGCAGTGGCCGCAGTAGAGTCAATGGTACTTTTCAACTCCATGCGTTCGAGTGCCTTCGACTTGCTGAACCAGCGGAAGAAAAGCAATACCAGCACGGTGGAGAGCAGAAACGCCGCAATGGCTGCTGTGGTGCCGTATTCGTAGAAGACGAGTATGTCGGCAACGACCACGCAAACGGCTGCACCGATGCCGGCAAAGCCCATACCGGGAATGACAAACGCCTCTACGGCGAAAAGCAACAGGGATATGATTACGAGAATGGCAATGATGATGAGAGTGGCTGACATTATTCTTTATTTTTAAGGTGAAACTTTGCTTTTCCTTGCCGAGCTGGTCTTTTCTTATGACAACCGGCAACTGCGGGAAAACAGATAAGGCTAATTTTCCGCCCGACGATACCCTTTGCAAGGCTGCGGGCGACGGTTGCTAAAGACGGACGGCCTGTTGTAAGAGACAGTGCGGCCTACAGCCTGAACGGTATTGTCATAAATTTCAATGACATTGCCATGGCCTTCAATGGTACGGCTGTTGCCTGTTGCGGGACTGCCGTTGCCGGAAAGCGGGAGACTGTTGTCAGAAAGCGGCGCGGTATTTTCCTTCTTCCTTATCGTCGAGCATGGAGAGGTAGGAAGCGTAACGCGAGGGGGCCAGCCGATGCGCCTCAAGCGCTTCGAGCACGGCGCATCCCGGTTCGTGGGTGTGGGTGCAGTTGTTGAAACGGCAGCCGGCAGAAAGGCGGAAGATGTCGCGGAAGTAATGTGCCACTTCCGTGGGCTCCATGTTAAAGGTGCCGAATCCTTTGATTCCGGGAATGTCGATGATGGCGCCGCCGGAAGTACCCGGAAGATCGTAAAGTTCGCTGAAAGTTGTCGTATGCATACCTGTTCCATGCGCTTCGGATATTTCAGCTGTGCGGGCATGGGCCTCAGGCACGAGACGGTTAAGGAGTGTTGATTTTCCGACACCGGAATGTCCGGCCAGAAGGCCTGTCTTTCCGTTCATGTCTGAGAGAAGTTCCTCAAGTCCCTGTCCGGTGAGGGCGCTTATGGCATAGCACCGGTAGCCTACATCTGTGTAGAGCGCCATGAGGTATCCGGCTTTTTCGCGCTCCTCTGCGGTGAAGTCGTCGACTTTGTTGAAAGCCAGCACCACGGGTACGCGATAGGCTTCGGCCGAAGCCAGAAAACGGTCGATGAAGGTGGTGCTTGTTTCGGGCCGTGCCATGGTGACTACAAGCACTGCCAGATCAATATTGGCGGCGAGGATGTGACTCTGCTTGGAGAGGTTGGAGGCTTTCCTTACGATATAGTTGCGCCGCTCGTCGATTTCGGTGATAAAGAAAACGTCTGTACCGTATCCTCCCCGGTTGTCGCCGGTGCCCGAAGGGGGCATGTTTACGGTCACGCCGTCGCCCACTGCCACGGGGCTGGTGGAGCGGATGCCGCGCAGGCGGAAATTGCCTTTCACCTTGCATTCCACCTCCTGCCCGTCGTCGGTGCGGACAATATAACTGTTGCCGGTATTCCGGATGACTATGCCGTGCATATTACGATTGATGATTGGTTGGCACCCCTGCAAGGATGGCTGCGGCCAATGGTTGCCGGCAGGCCTTGCAGGACAGTTCTCACACCGTCATGATTTCCTTGTTCTTGGCGGCAAGGAGTTCTTCCACCTTCTTCACCTGCTTGTCGTGAATTTTCTGCAAATCATTCTCGGCGTCTTTCTCCACGTCTTCGGAAAGGCCGTCCTTGATGGCTTTTTTCAGTTTGTCGATACCGTCGCGACGGGCGTTGCGGATGGCCACCTTGCACTCCTCGGCTTCTTTGCTGCACTGCTTGGTAAGGTCGCGGCGTCTTTCTTCGGTGAGAGGCGGAATGGCGAGACGTATGATTTCGCCGTTGCTTTCGGGCATAATGCCCACAGAACTGTCGATGATGGCCTTTTCAATGACGCGGAACATCTGCTTGTCCCATGGCTTGATGGCGATGGTACGGGCATCGGGAGTGGTGATGGCGGACACATTGTTGAGCGGCACCATAGAACCGTAACTGTTCACACGGATTTCATCGAGAATATGAACGTTGGCCTTTCCGGCGCGGATATGCGACAGGGCGTCTTCGAGGTGCATCACGCTCATTTCCATTTTTTCCTCACAGTCGGCGAGGCATTGCTTTACGTCTAACATACGTGTTATTCTTTTTCGAGGTTATTATTCAGACAAAGCCTGCGCGGACCGGTGGCTTTTCGGAAGCCAAGAGGTCCGGCGGCTGCTTTAAGGGCAAAAATACGAAATATCTGTGAAAAACTGATAGCGCAACGGGATATTTTGCACCCGACGTTTAAAAAAACACCGGCAGCGGGCGATGGTTTCCGGGTGCCTCCGGTGCCACATTCCGACCGTCGAATTTAACATATTTAACTTTCGGCAACATTTCAGACTGTTAAAATATAGGTTTGAAGTAGTGTGGGAGAAAAAGTCGGTATTGAAAATTCAACTCGAATACGGGGAATTAAAATTGCAATACGGGGAATTTTCAATAAAAACACGATAAAAAATGTTCAGAATTACCTGAAAAACAAAAGAAAAGCGGGGTATTCCGATGGAAAGCCCCGCTCCGCTGTTACAAATATACAACATTTTCCGGCCGAAAGCAAATTGTGTTAAAATGAGGTTTTCCCACCAAGAAGGATTCATTTCCTCCTTTTCCCATCCATAAACGACAGACTGTTCAGAATGTTTCCCTTAAAGCAAAAACGGCTGTCGGCCACCGTGCTGCCGGCTGTTTTTTTTGAAAAACATTTTATTTTTCCACAAAAGGGCTGCCGCATAAAGAAAAATATCGTATATTTGCACGTGGATACAGTGAGGGGCTTGAATAAAGTTCCTCACTTGTTTTTACTCACAACATCTTATCACCTGTATGATTGACAAAAGCGTAGTGGAAAAACTAGTGGACGAATGGCTGGCCGGCAAGGACTATTTCCTGACGGGCCTGACTGTTTCGGCCGACAGCCGCATCGTTGTGGAAATAGAC
Source organism: Prevotella sp. MGM2 (assembly GCF_002933955.1). Taxonomy (GTDB): domain Bacteria; phylum Bacteroidota; class Bacteroidia; order Bacteroidales; family Bacteroidaceae; genus Alloprevotella. The sequence continues at coordinate 7,141 of NZ_BEWW01000304.1, read as the reverse complement.
CACGAGGAAGGCGTGTGGATTGAAGATTGCGTGGAACTGAGCCGCTTCATCGAAGCCGGACTCGACCGCGAGGAAGAAGACTTCGAACTGGAGGTAGGCAGCGCCGGAATAGGCCAGCCCTTCAAGGTGCTCCGGCAGTATGAGATCCACCAAGGGAAACGCGTGGAGGTAGTCACTTCCGACGGCCGCAAGCTGACCGGCATCCTGTCGGGCGTGACACCTGAGGAGTTCGTCATCACCGTTCAGGAGAAGATAAAGCCTGAGGGCAAGAAGCGCCCCGAACTGCACGACCGCGACATCACGCTCCGCTACGACGAGGTGAAATCCACGAAATACCTCATCGAGTTCAAATAAATCCGCCACGGCATTCCCGGCAGGCGCATGGCTCTCGGAAACTGCCGGCAAGAAGCGGCCAGGACGTACACTAAGGAATATAAAAACAACAATATATGGCAAAGAAAAAAGAAGAGACCATGAGTCTCATCGACACCTTCTCTGAATTTAAAGAAACTAAAAACATCGACCGTACCACGATGGTGGGCGTGCTGGAGGAAAGCTTCCGTAGCGTCGTGGCCAAAATCTTCGGTTCCGACGAAAACTTCGACGTTATTGTAAATCCCGACAAAGGCGACTTTGAAATCTACCGCAACCGCGAGGTAGTGGCCGATGGCGAAGTGAACGACGAGAACAAGGAAATAACCCTGACGGCAGCCCGCGAAATAGACCCCGACTATGAAGTGGGCGAGGAAGTGAGCGAGCCGATTGATTTTGCCAAATTCGGCCGCCGCGCCATTCTCACCCTGCGCCAGACTCTGGCCAGCAAAATTCTGGAACTTGAACACGACTCGCTCTACAACAAATATAAAGACCGCGTGGGAGAGATCATGGCCGCCGAGGTCTATCAGACCTGGAAACACGAAACGCTGCTCATGGACGACGAGCACAACGAACTCCTTCTGCCCAAGAACCAGCAGATACCGCGCGACTTCTTTCACAAAGGCGACACCGTGCGCGCTGTCATCGACCGCGTGGACAACACCAACGGCAACCCCAAGATATACCTTTCGCGCACATCGACGGAGTTCCTGCGCCGGCTGCTCGAACAGGAAATTCCTGAAATAGCCGACGGACTCATCTCCCTACGCCGCATCGCCCGCATTCCCGGCGAACGCGCCAAGATAGCCGTAGAAAGCTACGATGACCGCATCGACCCCGTAGGCGCCTGCGTCGGCGTTAAGGGAAGCCGCATACATGGCATCGTGCGCGAGCTCAACAATGAGAACATCGACGTCATCAACTACACTTCCAACATCAAACTCTTCATACAGCGCGCCCTCAGTCCGGCAGAAGTATCCAACATCGTGCTCAACGAAGAAGAGCGCAAAGCCGAAGTCTACCTCCGCCCCGAAGAAGTGTCGCTGGCCATCGGTAAGGGCGGTATGAACATCAAGCTGGCATCCATGCTGACGGAGTTTACCATCGACGTTTACCGAGAGGTAGAAGGAGGCGAGGAAACGGAAGACATCTATCTCGATGAATTCTCCGACGAAATAGACCAGTGGGTCATCGACGCCATCAAGAGCATCGGACTCACCACAGCCAAGGAAGTGCTCAACGCCCCGCGCGACATGCTCATCGAGAAAGCCGACCTTGAAGAAGACACGGTAGACGAAGTACTCCGTATCCTGAAGGCCGAGTTCGACGACGAGAACAACTAATTAACGACAAGGGGGACGACATCCGCCCCACACAGAAAAACAACAAAACAGAGAGCATGATCATAAGACTCAATAAAGTAATCAAAGAATTCAACGTCGGACTGCCAACGGTTGTGGATTTTCTCGCCAAAAAGGGACATAGCGTCAACGCTTCACCCAACGAGAAAATTACCGATGAGCAATACGAGCTCCTACGCAAGGAGTTCGGAGCCGACAAAGACCTGCGCACCGAAGCGGAAAGAATCCTCCAAAACCGCCAAAAGGAAAAAAACAACAAGGAGAAAGTGAAAAAAGCAGCCCCAGAGGTCATCGAAACAACCGTTCCCGATGAAATGCGTCCGCAGCTCAAGGTGAAAGGCAGCATCGACCTCTCAGCAAAACCCACACCGGCAGAACAGCCGGAAACCATAGCCGTACAACAACCGGCCGAAGAGAAAAAAGAGGTGGAAACCACTGCAACGGCCACAGAAAACGTGAAAACGGAAACAGCGGAAAAAGAAAATCCCGCCCCTGCCGTTCCCGAAGAAAAGAAAGTCCGGCAGAAACTCTCCGTTGAAGAACGGGCCAAAGCCATAGGAGAAGAAAGTGACGGAGTGTTCAAACTACACACACATCCTGAAATAAGCGGCCCGAAAGTACTCGGCACCATCGACCTCTCCAGCATCAACCAAACAACCCGTCCCAAGAAAAAAACCAAAGAGGAACGCCGCAAAGAACGCGAGGAGAAAAACCGTCAGGCACACCCTGCCGGACAAAACAATACGGGAGAGAAAAAGAAACGCAACCGCATTGGCAAAGAACGCGTTGACATCAACGCTGCCGCCAACCAGCAAAACCCCAACGCATCACGCAACCGGCAGCAGAACGGCGGACAAAACAACAACCAACAGGGTGGAAGCAAACGTTCTAAGGAACGTAACCGCAAAGCCCAGGCCGTACTCAAACCCGAAATATCCGATGAAGACGTAGCCAAGCAGGTGAAGGAAACCCTCGCACGACTCACCAGCAAGCAAAAAGGCTCGAAAGGCGCCAAATACCGCAAAGAAAAACGCGAACAGGTACGCGCACAACAGGAAGAGGAGCGCCTCGAGGCAAAAGCTGAAAGCAAAACACTCAAACTCACCGAGTTTGTAACAGCCAACGAACTGGCCACCATGATGGACGTACCCGTGACACAAGTCATAGGAACGTGCATGAGCATCGGCATAATGGTTTCCATCAACCAACGCCTCGACGCCGAAACCATTGACCTCGTAGCCGAAGAATTCGGTTTCAAAACAGAATACATCAGCGCAGACGTACAGGAAGCCATCGCCGAAGAGGAGGACAACGAAGAAGACCTTGAACCCCGTGCTCCGATCGTCACCGTCATGGGCCATGTGGACCACGGTAAGACATCGCTGCTCGACCACATACGCAAAGCCAACGTCATCGCCGGCGAAGCGGGCGGCATAACACAGCACATCGGCGCCTACAACGTAAAACTGGAAAGCGGCCGTCACATCACTTTCCTCGACACTCCCGGACACGAAGCGTTCACCGCCATGCGCGCCCGCGGTGCTCAAGTGACGGACATAGCCATAATCATTATTGCCGCCGATGACGACATCATGCCACAAACCAAGGAGGCAATCAATCACGCTGTAGCCGCAAACGTACCCATTGTATTCGCCATCAATAAAATAGACAAGCCGCACGCCAACCCCGACAAGATAAAGGAATCTTTGGCAGCAATGAACTTCCTGGTAGAAGAATGGGGCGGAAAGTATCAGAGTCAGGACATTTCTGCAAAGAAAGGCCTTGGCGTGCAAGAACTCCTCGAAAAAGTGCTCCTCGAGGCGGACATGCTTGAACTCAAGGCCAACCCCAACCGCAAGGCTTTAGGAACAGTCATCGAATCATCGCTTGACAAAGGTCGTGGTTACGTTGCCACTGTACTTGTGTCGAACGGCACACTCCGCCAAGGCGATGTCGTACTGGCCGGAACCAACTTCGGCCGCGTAAAGGCCCTCTTCAATGAACGCGGACAGCGTATTCAAGAAGTAGGTCCGGCACAAGCCGCTACTTTGCTCGGTTTTAACGGTGCTCCGCAAGCCGGTGACCAGTTCCACGTAATGGGAACAGAGCAGGAAGCGCGCGAAATAGCCACCAAGCGTGAACAACTGCAGCGCGAACAGGATTTGCGCACCCATAAAATGCTGACACTCGATGAAGTGGGCCGCCGCATCAAACTCGGCTCGTTCAAAGAAATGAATATCATAGTCAAAGGTGACGTTGACGGTTCGGTCGAGGCTCTCTCCGACTCCTTCATCAAACTGTCTACCGAGACAATCGCCGTTAATGTCATCCACAAAGGTGTGGGACAAATTTCAGAAAACGATGTGACGTTGGCGGCTGCGTCACAGGCTGTCATCGTAGGCTTTCAGGTACGCCCCAGCCAGTCAGCCCGCAAGTTGGCAGAAAAGGAAGGTGTGGATATCCGCCAGTATTCCGTCATTTACGATGCTATTGAAGAAGTGAAGGAAGCGATGGAAGGCATGCTGGAACCTGTCATGAAAGAAGAAATGACAGCAACCATCGAAGTGCGTCAGGTTTACCACATTTCGAAAGTAGGTTTCGTGGCCGGCGCCTATGTCATAGACGGAAAAGTGAAGCGCAGCGACAAAGCCCGCCTCATCCGCGACGGCATTGTCATATTCACCGGCGAGATCAATGCTCTCAAACGCTTCAAGGACGATGTGAAAGAAGTCACCACCAACTTTGAGTGCGGTATTTCCCTGACCAATTGCAATGACATCAAAGAAGGCGACATTATTGAAACCTATCAGGAAATTGAAGTAAAGCAGAAACTCTGACCAGCCTCTGCTCTGCCGACAAAACCTATCAGACAATTAGCTGCGCCTGCGTTTCCGTAAGTGTTGCAGCTAATTGTTTTTCATTAAAATCACTCAGGAAGCAAACACGCTCCTGCTTCCGTGACAGACAAACGCTCTGCGACAAAATGCCAGGGCATTGCCATCATTCCATTAACCTTACCAAATAATAACAATCATGTATATTGACATTTTCCTTTTAATACTTTTTGTCTGGGCCGTGGTAAACGGTTGGCTGAACGGTTTCATAAAGGAAGCCCTCAATACGCTGGGAATCATCACCGGCCTTGCGATAGCGGCCATCATCTACGCCACATTGGGTAAACATCTTGCTCTCGAGGGATATTCCCAACTGCACGACGGCCTCAGCATCATCGCTTTTCTGCTGGCCTGCGTCATCGTTCCGCTAGCGCTAGGATTTGTGGCAAATATCCTTACCATTGCCGTCAACAATCCGCTGACCGGTATGCCCAACCATATTCTGGGATCATGCTTCTCCGTGGCAAAATTCCTGTTACTTATCAGTTTTGCCTTCAACATGATGTCCGGCATAGAGATCATATCCAAAGAAGATACAGAAAAGTCTGTGCTCTATACTCCTGTCACAAAAATACTTCCTTTTGTACGCAGCGGCATCGCCACCATACAGGACAACCGGGGAGAAACCCCGATGCACAAGGAAAAAGGCATGCATCCCGACACCACGTTCATAGACTTTGCACCGGCAGGCAACCATAAGATTTAAAGGACACTGCCATATAAGACAAAAAGTGCAGCGGCCCCAACCAAAAAAACTCCCACATCATGCAACAAGATCCTCAAACCAACATTCCGGCCGACGGCAGCGAAAGCCGGCAGAAGAACCAGCTCGTGCGCGAAGTGGCCGAAAAAAAATATGAATACGGTTTTACTACCGACGTGCATACCGAAATCATAGAGCGCGGACTCAACGAAGACGTTGTACGGCTCATTTCCGCCAAAAAGGAAGAGCCGGAATGGCTTCTTGAGTTCAGGCTCAAAGCCTACCGACACTGGCTCACGCTCAAGCAGCCCACATGGGCCCATGTCAACCTGCCGGAGATAGATTACCAGGCCATTTCCTATTATGCCGACCCCACAAAAAAAGCCAAGTCCGAAGGCAAGAAAGAAATAGACCCCGAGCTGATGAAAACTTTTGACAAGCTCGGCATTCCCCTCCACGAGCGTATGGCCTTGGCCGGTGTGGCTGTCGATGCAGTTATGGACTCCGTGTCCGTGAAAACCACTTTCAAGGAAAAGCTTCAGGAGAAAGGTATCATATTCTGCTCCATGAGCGAAGCCGTGCGGGAGAATCCCGAACTGGTGCGCAAATACTTGGGCACAGTCGTCCCTTACCGCGACAACTATTTTGCCGCGCTCAACAGCGCCGTATTCTCCGACGGCTCCTTCGTATACATCCCGCGCGGCGTGCGCTGCCCGATGGAACTCTCCACTTACTTCCGCATCAATGCCCGCAACACCGGCCAGTTTGAGCGCACGCTCATCGTTTGCGACGACGGGGGCTACGTTTCGTACCTGGAGGGATGCACCGCCCCCATGCGCGATGAGAACCAGCTCCATGCCGCAATTGTAGAAATCGTTGTGAAGGAAGATGCCGAGGTGAAATACTCTACCGTTCAGAACTGGTATCCCGGCGATGCCCAAGGACGCGGCGGCGTCTATAACCTCGTGACCAAACGCGGGCACTTGCGCGGCCGAAACTCCAAGCTTTCATGGACACAAGTGGAGACCGGCTCGGCCATCACATGGAAATATCCCTCATGCGTGCTCATGGGCGACAATTCACAGGCCGAGTTCTACAGTGTAGCCGTAACCAACAACTATCAGGAGGCCGACACCGGAACAAAGATGATACATCTGGGCAAGAATACCCGTTCCACCATTATTTCCAAAGGCATTTCCGCCGGTCACAGTCAGAATTCCTACCGCGGACTGGTGCGCGTGGCCCCAAGAGCTGCCGGGGCACGCAACTATTCCTCGTGCGACTCCCTCCTGCTGAGCAGCACCAGCGGAGCCCACACCTTTCCCTACATTGACGTGCACAATCCCGATGCCATTGTAGAGCATGAGGCCACGACTTCAAAAATTTCAGAAGACCAGCTCTTCTACTGCAACCAGCGCGGCATACCTACCGAAGCGGCCGTCGACCTCATTGTGAACGGCTATGCCAAGGAAGTCATCAACAAGCTGCCCATGGAGTTTGCCGTTGAGGCGCAGAAACTTCTCAGCGTATCGCTCGAAGGCAGCGTGGGGTGACCTTCACCGCCACCCACCCTCTTCTTTTTTTTAACGCATAGACACGGCCTTATACGGCAGTCCGCGATTTTAACACTATTTGCTTTCCGCCGAAAAATGTCGTATATTTGTAACAGCAAAGCGGGACTTCAATGTGAAAGTCCCGCTTTTTGTGTGTTTTTAAGGCAACTTTGAAGATGAAAACATCATATTTCAGCTCCAAAATCCAAGTATTGCAATTTAAATTCCAAGTATTCGAGTTAAAATTCCGATACG
>NZ_BEWW01000303.1 GCF_002933955.1 Prevotella sp. MGM2 | reverse complement strand
TTTCAGCTCTCGAATTTTAACAAATGCACCGGAATTTCGGCTTGACCCCAGAAAACTAGAAAGTCATCATTGGCCGGGAAATATCAGAGAATTGCAATATACCATTGAGAAAGCGGTCATCCTGGCAGAAAAGAATGTGATCAAACCGTCTGGATTATCCATGTATGCAGACAAGACATTCTCTTTTGAAAGAGTTCCTAATTTAAAAGAAGTGGAAAGAAAGGCTATATTGGCCGCTGTCTCTCAAAATGCAGAGAATCTGACAGCTGCGGCGGAACAATTAGGCATAAGCAGACAGACATTATATAACAAGTTGAAACAATTTGATTTTTGACGGCGTATGTTCAGCATCCGTTTATACATACACATTCTTTCATTTGTAGTGCTCATCGTCCTGATGTTCGGGATAGGACTTGCCGGTATCATTTCGAAACGAGCCGTCATACTGGGGGCAATTGCCGTTTTTATAGCTTTTTGGCTTATTGGCAGACTCGTTTGCTATCTGAATTCCTACAATCGAAAAATAAAGCTCTTTTTCGATTCTATAGAAGATAATGAGTCAATGCTCTATTTCCCGGAAAATACAGGTACTCGGGAACAACGCTATTTGCACGCCTCTTTCAACAGAATATACGCATTTATTACGGAATACAAGAAAAATGAGTTCGAACGTAAGCTGTACCAGAAAGAGTATGAGTCTTGGGAAAAGCTGATGCGGGTGTTGACACATGAAATAATGAATTCAATAACTCCTATCGTCTCACTCTCCGAGACGCTCCTTTCTTATTTTCCCGGTAAAGATGCTGCAAGGAACGGAAAAGATATTACAGACCTCACCATCAGGAAAACAATACGTGGCTTGGAAACAATCAAGAATCAGGGAGAACATCTGATGTATTTCACAGAATCTTACAGGAATTTCTCTTGCTTGAGACAACCTGAGTTTAAATGTTTTTCTCTGACGGATTTAGTGCAGGACATTCAAACATTATATCAGGAGGACTTATTGCGGGAGAACATAGATTTTTCTGTTAATTGTTTTCAATCGGAGATACAAATTTGTGCAGATGAGAAAATGTTGTCGCAGGTTTTTATCAATCTGGTGAAAAATGCGATACAGGCCTTGACTGAGCAGGCTGATAAGAAAATACATATGGAAGTGTACAATAAAGGAATGACACTGTTCATGAAGATAACAGATAATGGTTCCGGCGTTCCATCCGATTTAGTTGAAGATATTTTCATTCCTTTTTTTACAACTAAAACGAGTGGAACCGGTATTGGTCTTAGCTTGTCCCGGCAGATTATACGCATGCATGGCGGAGAATTATCTGTAATCTCTCAACCCTATCATGAAACCTCATTCATAATTTCCTTGCCATTGAACTCTCACCGCAGTTTTTCGGCTAGATAACGGGCGGTGTGTCCGATTTTGGCTGCTGCCACCTCTTCGGGGGTGCCGCAGGCCACAAGGTGTCCGCCCTCGCGTCCGCCTTCGGGGCCGAGGTCAATGACGTGGTCGGCACATTTCACTACGTCCATGTTGTGTTCGATGATCACCACTGTGTGGCCGCGTTCTATGAGAGCGTTGAAGCTCGTCAGGAGCGTGCGTATGTCGTGGATGTGCAGGCCGGTGGTGGGTTCATCGAAGATGAAGAGCGTAGGCGAGGCTTTTTCCTGACTGAGGTAATAAGCCAGTTTGACGCGTTGGTTCTCACCGCCCGATAGGGTGGAGCTGGACTGTCCGAGTTTGATGTAGCCCAGTCCTACGGCCTGAAGCGGCCGCAGGCGGCGTATTATTTTCTTCTGATTGTGGAGGGTGAAGAACTCGATGGCCTGGTTGACGGTCATTTCGAGAATGTCGTGTATGTTCTTGCCTTCGAAGCGGACGTCGAGCACTTCTTGTTTGAAGCGGTGGCCGTGGCAGGCCTCACATTCCAGTACGAGGTCGGCCATGAACTGCATTTCCACTTTTACCGTGCCTTCCCCCTTGCATTCCTCGCAGCGTCCGCCATCGGCGTTGAAGCTGAAGGCTGCGGCCTTGAACTCCATCTGTACGGCCAGCGGCTGGTCGGCCATGAGTTTGCGTATTTCGTCATAGGCTTTTATGTAAGTCACAGGGTTGGAGCGTGAGGATCGGCCTATGGGGTTCTGGTCCACGAACTCTACGGCGCTGACGCGCTGGATGTCACCTTCGAGGGCTATATGCTCCCCTGGCCTGTCAGCCGGTTCGTCGAGCCGGCGCTTCATGGCCCGGAAGAAGATGTCGCGCACCAGGGTGCTTTTGCCCGATCCGCTCACGCCGGTCACCACCGTCATGACGTTGAGCGGAAAGCGCACGTCAATGCCCTTGAGGTTGTTGGCGCGTGCGCCGCGCACCTCTATGAAGTGGTTCCATGCCCTCCGTGTGGGCGGTACGTCTACGGTTTCTTCTCCTGAGAGGTAGGCCAGCGTGTGGCTGTGCCGGCCGGTGTCTTCGGACGGCTTGCAGGCGGCTTGCGCCTGGGCGGGTGTACCTGCCCATACCACGTGTCCGCCGTGTCGGCCGGCGTCCGGACCGATGTCTATGATGTAGTCGGCCGCCTGTATGATGTCCTCGTCATGTTCCACCACGATGACCGTGTTGCCCAGGTCGCGCAGCTGGTGGAGTACACGTATGAGGCGGTCGGTGTCGCGTGAGTGGAGGCCGATGCTGGGTTCGTCGAGGATGTAGAGCGACCCTACAAGGGCCGACCCGAGCGATGTGGCCAGATTGATGCGCTGGCTTTCTCCGCCCGATAGGGAGTTGGAAAGGCGGTCGAGGGTGAGGTAACCCAGTCCGACGTCGACGAGGAAGTTGAGGCGGCTGCGTATTTCGGTGAGCAGGCGGCTGGCCACGCGGGCGTCGTGTTCGTCGAGGCGGAGTTCATCGAAAAAACGGCGCAGTTCGGTGATGGGCATCTGCACGAGGCGGGTGATGCTCATGCCGCCTACCTTGACATATTCCGCTCCCGGTCGCAGCCGCGATCCGCCGCAGACGGGACAGGTGGTCTTGCCGCGGTAGCGCGCCAGCATGACGCGGTTCTGTATTTTGTACTGGTCGCGCTTGAGCATGTCGAAAAAGGCGTCTATACACACGGTGTCTTCCTTGCGGCCGCCTTTCTCTCCGCGCCAAAGCAGGCGTTTCTGTTCGGCGGTGAGCTTGTAGTAAGGCTCGAATATGGGAAATCCTGTGGCTTGTGCCTGCCGGCAGAACTCCGTGCGCCACTGGCCCATCTTTTCGCCGCGCCAGCATACCACACAGCCGTCGTAAAGGCTGAGACTGGTGTCGGGCACCACAAGATGCTCGTCAATGCCTATCACGCTGCCGAAGCCTTCACATTCGGGGCAGGCGCCCAGAGGGGAGTTGAAGGAGAACATGTTGTCATCGGGCTGTTCGAAGGTCATGCCGTCGGCTTCGAAGCGCGTGGAGAAGTCGTGGACGGTGCGTGAGGGATAGATACACACGCGGCATTCGCCGTCGCCTTCGAAGAAAGCCGTTTCCACCGAATCGGCCAGCCGTGCCAGTGTGTCTTTGTCGTCGGCTACGGAAAGGCGGTCGATGAGCAGGAAGAGCGACGGCACGCGGCGGCGTTCTTCTTCGCCGCGTCTTTCGGTCACGGCGAGTTGTTCGCCCTCTCCTTCGAGTTGCGCGAGATAGTCTTCTATGCGCATGATCTCTCCCTCCGTCTCAAGGCGCGAAAGCCCCTGTTGCAGATAGGCTTCAAGCTGGCGGCGCACCGTTCTTCCGCCGCGCAGCATGAGAGGGGCGCTCAGGGTGAAGCGCGTGCCGGCGGAGTAGCCCATGACGGTGGCTGTGACATCGGCCACGGTGTGGCGTTTCACCTCGCGGCCGCTGACGGGCGAGAAGGTGTGGCCGGCACGGGCGAAGAGCAGGCGCAGGTAGTCGTAAATCTCCGTGGAGGTGCCCACCGTGGAGCGCGGGTTGCGGCTGGTCACTTTCTGTTCTATGGCAATGGCGGGCGGCAGGCCTTTGATGTAGTCGCATTCGGGTTTGTTCATGCGTCCCAAAAACTGCCGGGCGTAAGCCGACAGGCTCTCGACGTAACGGCGCTGGCCTTCGGCGTAGAGCGTGTCGAAAGCCAGTGAGGATTTTCCCGAACCGGACAGGCCGGTCACAACGATGAATTTGTTTCGTGGAATGTCGAGGTCTATGTTCTTGAGGTTGTTGACGCGGGCGCCTTTCACCCTGATGTAGCCGTCGGTCATGGTGCTGGGGGGGATAATAGGGGTTGCTTTTGAAAATGTTTCGTAACAGTCGGTCGCCGGCCAGCCTCGGGCCGCTTTTTTTCGCGGAGAAAAGGAGGATGCGCTTCGATGCGTTGCCGGCTGTGTGTCAGCTTTCGCTGCCTTTGAGTATCTTTTTGATGTCGTTGAGCTTGTTGAGGGCTTCCACCGGAGTGAGGTTGTTGACATCGAGATGAAGCAGTTCGTCGCGTATCTGTGTGAGGACAGGGTCGTCGAGCTGGAAGAAGTTGAGCTGTAGGTTGTCATCGACTGCGGGCGCTTCGGCCTGCGGCATTTTCACGGCTCTTCCGCCGGCAGTGGTGCGCTCAAGTTGTTTGAGCACCTCTCCGGCGCGGCGTACGATGGCTCCCGGCATGCCGGCCAGCCGCGCCACGTGTATGCCGAAGGAATGCTCCGATCCGCCGCGCTGGAGCGTGCGCAGAAAAACCACCCGGCCGTCTTTTTCGACTACCGACACATTCCAGTTCTTGATGCGCGGAAAGAGCGTTTCCATTTCATTGAGCTCGTGGTAGTGGGTGGCGAAGAGCGTGCGGGCGTGGGCGGCGGCGTTTTCGTGTATGTGCTCCACGATGGCCCAGGCTATGGAGATGCCGTCGTAGGTCGATGTGCCGCGTCCCAGCTCGTCGAACAGCACGAGGCTGCGTGGCGTGAGGTTGTTCATGATGTTGGCGGCTTCGCTCATCTCTACCATGAAGGTGCTCTCGCCTACTGAAATGTTGTCGCTTGCGCCTACCCGGGTGAAAATCTTGTCGACCAGTCCTATGCGGGCGCTTTCGGCCGGCACGAACGAGCCTGTTTGGGCAAGTAGTGTGATGAGGGCCGTTTGGCGGAGCAGGGCGCTCTTACCGGCCATGTTGGGACCGGTGATGATGATGATCTGTTGCTTTTCCGTGTCGAGGTGTACGTCGTTGGGTACATACTCCTCGCCCGGCGGCATGAGGGTTTCGATGACGGGGTGGCGGCCCTGGCGGATGTCGAGCTGGAGACTTTCGTCCACTACGGGTCTTACGTAGCGGCGTTCTGCGGCGACGGTGGCCAGCGACAGGAGGCAGTCCAGCGAGGCCAGTGCGTTGGCATTGCGCTGAAGCAGGGCTATGAACTGTCCGGCGGCGGCTACGAGTTCGTTGTAGAGGCGGTTTTCAAGGACCAGGATGCGGTCTTCGGCACCGAGTATTTTTTCTTCGTATTCCTTGAGTTCCTGTGTGATGTAGCGTTCGGCCTGCGCGAGGGTTTGTTTGCGTATCCATTGTGCCGGCACGTTTTCCTTGTAGGCGTTGCGCACTTCTATGTAGTAGCCGAAAACGTTGTTGAAGCCTATCTTGAGGCTCGGTATGCCGGTGGCTTCGCTTTCGCGCTGTTGTATTTTCAGGAGATAGTCCTTGCCTGATGTGGAGATGGCGCGCAGTTCGTCCAGTTCCGTGTTGATGCCGTCGGCTATGACGCCCGGCCTTCCGCTCACAACAGGCGGGTCGGGCCGCAGCTCGCGCAGTATGCGGTCGTGCAGTTCGGCGCAGGCGTCAAGCTGTCCGCCTATGTTGCGGATGCTTGTCTGGTCGGCTTCGAGGCAGGCTTCGCGCAACACGGCCACGCTTTCGAGCGCGAGGCGGAGCTGTTGCATTTCGCGCGGGTTGACACGGGCCATCGCCACTTTCGAGACGATGCGTTCGAGGTCGCCTATTTTGGCCAGTTCCTCTTCGCCCGTTTCGCGGAAGGCGGGTTGGCGGAAGAAATATTCCACGCCGTCCTGCCGCGCGGTGATGTCCTTTACCTGTCTCAGGGGGAAGAGCAGCCAGCGGTGAATCATGCGCGCCCCCATCGGGGTGAGTGTGCGGTCGATGACGGAGAGCAACGGCCGTCCGCCTTCGTTCATGGCCGCAGTGAGTTCGAGGTTGCGGGTGGTGAAGCGGTCGAGGCGGACGTAGTGTTCCTCTTCTATGCGCCGCAGGGCGGTGATGTGGGTGGTGCGGGTGTGTTGGGTTATTTCGAGGTAGCACAACACGGCTCCGGCGGCGGCTACGGCATCGCCCAGGTGGTCGGTGCCGAATCCCTTGAGGTTTTTCACTCCGAAGTGCTTGCAGAGTTTTTCCCGTGCCGTACTTTCGTTGAAGGCCCAGTCGTCGAGTTCGAAGGAGAAGTATTTCGCTCCGAAAAGTCCCTCGAGGCGTCCTTTCAGTCCGCGCATGACGAGAATTTCCTTGGGTGCGAAGCCTGCCAGAAGTTTGTCGATGTGTTCCGGTGTGCCTTCCGCTACGAGAAACTCGCCTGTGGAGATGTCGAGCAGCGAGAGGCCGATGGCTTTTTTACCGAAATGAACGGCGGCGAGGAAGTTGTTTTCGCGTGCGGCCAGCACGTTGTCGGCCATGGCCACGCCCGGTGTCACAAGTTCGGTGATGCCGCGTTTGACGAGTTTCTTGGTGAGTTTCGGGTCTTCGAGCTGGTCGCAGATGGCTACGCGGTGTCCGGCGCGTATGAGCCGCGGCAGATAGGTTTCGAGGGCGTGATGGGGAAAGCCAGCCATTTCGGTAGTGGCGGCGCTCTTGCCGTTGTTGCGGCGGGTGAGCGTGATGCCCAGTACGCGGGAGGCGATGACAGCGTCGTTAAGGTAAGTTTCGTAGAAGTCACCGCAGCGGAACAGCAATACGGCATCAGGGTGTTGGGCCTTGAAGTCGTGAAACTGTCTCATCATCGGGGTGAGTTCTTCCTTTGCCATAGTGGAGTTGGGGTTAATGGGATCCGGCGGTTTGAGGGCGGAACGGGAAATGACGTTTTCATTTTCCGCATTGCCTGCCGGCCTGTATTTTTACTGTTGGTCTTTTTCTATCAGTGCCAGAAGTTTTTCCACGGCCTCTTCGGCCGGAATGTTTTTCTCAACGCACGTTTTTCCGCGGTAGAGACTTATTTTTCCGCGTGCGGCACCTACATATCCGTAGTCGGCGTCGGCCATTTCGCCCGGTCCGTTGACGATGCAGCCCATGATGCCTATTTTCAGTCCTGTCAGGTGGGCTGTTGCGGCTTTGATGCGGGCTATGGTGCCTTGCAGGTCGTAGAGCGTGCGGCCGCATCCGGGACAGCTGATGTATTCTGTTTTGGTGGTGCGTGTCCGGGCTGCCTGCAGAATGCCGAAGGCTGTTTCGTCCGTCTCGGCGTGGCTGATACCTTTTTGGCCGGCCGGTGCCTGGTTCACCAGCAGGATGCCGTCGGTGAGGGCGTCGAAAAGCAGTCCGCCCATGTCGGCGGCGGCTCTCAGCTGGAAGTCTTCCTTTTCGTCGGAAGTGCAGGCATAATGCAGGCAGAATATGACCGGTGCGGGAATGTTGTCGTTCCAGAGTTCGTGTACCAGGGCGCGCAGCTCGCCGGTGCGGTTGGGGTGGTTTGTCTGTGCGATCACCACCATTTCGGGGTGGCGGCGCAGGCAGGCTTTCACTTCGTCGTTGAGGCTGAGATAATTGACAAACAGGAATTTCAGCGGTGCGGGGTTTGCCCCTACGGCAAAGAGCATGGCAGGAGTGTAGGCGGGCCATGTGCCGGTTTCGCCGGTCCAGGCGTCGGCATCGACGATGTAGCCGGCGCCGGCTATGCGCTCTTTGGGCAGGGGGAGCCTACGGCCGCAGTACACGTAGTCGGGTTTGAGTCCTCCGGTTCTCTGGTCGCCGTCGAGGCGGGCCGATACCACTACGGGCGGATGGTTGCCGCCGATGCCGTGTACGGGACAGGTGGTGCGCCGCTGGGGCCGCAGGTAGTCGAAGGCCGGGCAGGGTGTGGCTGGAATTTCGGGGTGTCCGCCCCGGGTGGAGGTGATGTAGGCTGCCAGTTTGTAGGCTACGGGTATTTCCTTTTCGGGCGCTTCGCTGAGCGACACGCGGAGGGTGTCGCCGATGCCGTCGGCCAGGAGCGCGCCGATGCCGACGGCACTTTTGATGCGTCCGTCCTCGCCTTCGCCGGCTTCGGTCACGCCCAGATGCAGGGGAAAGTCCATGCCTTCGTGCCGCATGGTGTGGCAGAGCAGGCGCACGGAGCGTACCATCACTGCCGTGTTGGAGGCTTTGATGGATACGACCACGTTGCTGAAGTTTTCCTTTACGCAGACGCGCAGAAACTCCATGCAGCTTTCCACGATGCCTTCGGGGGTGTTGCCGTAGCGGCACATGATGCGGTCGGAAAGCGAGCCGTGGTTCACGCCGATGCGCAGGGCCGTGCCGTGCTCGCGGCAGATGGCCAGCAGGCGTTTGAAGCGTTCCTCAAGGCGGCGCAGTTCTTCGGCATATTCTTCGTCGGTGTAGTCCACCTGTTTGAAAGTGCGTGCGGGGTCTACGTAGTTGCCCGGGTTGATGCGTACTTTTTCCACGATGGCGGCGGCTGTGTCGGCCACGTTGGGATTGAAGTGCACGTCGGCCACGAGCGGATGGTCGTAGCCGCGTCGGCGCAGTTCGTTGCGTATGTTGCGCAGGTTCTCGGCTTCTATGGTGCCTTGCGTGGTGAGGCGTATGTAGTCGCCTCCGGCGCGTATAATGGCTTCGGCTTGCGCCACACAGCCTTCGGTGTTGGTGGTGGCGCAGGTGGTCATGCTCTGCAGGCGCAGCGGACTGTCGCCGCCGAGGGGCTTGTCTCCCACGTTGACACGGTGGGAGGCGCGTGGATGATAATTGAAAATATTCATGGGAGATGGAGGGTGGGACGGAAGGTGAAAGGCCGCGCCGGCAAGTTGCCATGGGGGCCGGCCGGTCCGGTGGAGGACATTGCCGGAAAGGGTTCTTTCAGTGAAAAGGGTTACTTGGAATTTGAAATGCACTACTTGGAATTTAAATTCCGATACGGCCTTTCGTGGTGTTGGTCCTTCAGTTCGTCTTGTGGGTGTATTTCACTTCGGAGAGGTCGGCGTTGGCTTTTACTATTTTCTCTTTCAGTCCTTCCTTGTAGGCGGCGAGTTTGCCGGCCAGCGCCTCATCGGCCAGCGCCAGCATTTCCACTGCCAGTATGGCGGCGTTGAGGGCGCCGTTCACGCCGACCGTCGCCACGGGAATGCCCGGCGGCATCTGTATGATGGAAAGCATGGCATCGAGTCCGTCGAGCATGCCTTTAATGGGTACGCCGATGACGGGTACCGTGGTGCCGGCGGCTATTACGCCGGGGAGTGCGGCCGCCATGCCGGCGCCGGCTATGATGACCTTCAGGCCGCGTTCTTTGGCCTGGCGGGCAAAGTTGTCCACTTCGGCGGGTGTGCGGTGGGCCGATAGGGCGTTCATCTCGAAGGGTACGCCCATTTCGTCGAGAAACTTGGCGGCTTTTTCCATAACGGGCAGGTCGCTGGTGCTGCCCATGATAATGCTAACGATAGGAGTCATGTCGGTAAGTTTTATTGATAGTGCGGGCCGGCAGATGCTGTGCCGGCCGCGTGGTGTTGTCGTGATGCGTCAGGCCAGCAGTATGCCGGCCAGGGCGCAGATGATGCCGATGAGCGTGCCCGCTCCTACTTCGGCCGGTGTGTGCTGGCGCAGTATGAGGCGCGCCGTGCCCACCATGCCGGCCATGAGAATGGCGGCACACAGGGCGGATGTGGGGTTGAAGCCGAGAATGGCGCCGAAAGCCGCAATGGCTCCCACTACGCCACCTGAGGCTGCGGCGTGGGAGCTCACCTTCATGAGCGGATTGACCGCTGCGCAAGCTATCTGTATGGCCAGTGCCGCCACCAGTACACCGGTCATGAAGCGCGGCATGCGCAGATGGTCCATCAGGCATATCAGGGCGCCGTAGGAGATGATGGTCATGCCGTAGGGCACGTAGCGCCGCTCCCGACGGCTCAGCTGGTGGCGTGTCCAGCCGTTGAGGCGGCGGTAAAGGTAGATGCCCAGCCGTGGCAGCGCTATGGTGAAGAGAAACACCAGACCGATCACAAACAGGTTGTATATCACCGGTGTATAGCGCATGTAGCTGAATGACAGCAGTATGATAAACGCCGTCAGGGGCAGGAAGTGGGGTGAGAAGATGAGTGACACCACTTGTGCCGTCAGAATGATGTAGCGGTTGCTCACGTTGGGGCGGGTGTTTGATGATTTGAATAGGGGGAAACGTTCCGGGCCGGCTCCGTCAGTTTTTGCGCAACCGTGCCGCGAGTATGCCCATCTGCTCGCGGTATTTCGCCACCGTCCGGCGCGCCACGGGCAGTCCCTGCTCGCGCAGCCGTGCGGTAATGGCTTCGTCGGAGAGCGGCCGTTTCTTGTCTTCGGCCTCGATGATGTCGCGCAAGGCGGCGCGCACTTGGCGTGTTGACACTTCGTCGCCGCTTTCGGAGGTGAACTGTGAGGAGAAGAAGAACTTCAGCGGGTAGAGCCCGTAGTCCGTCTGTACGTATTTGCTGCCTGTCACGCGCGACACGGTGGAGATGTCCACTCCGGCCCGAGCGGCCACGTCTTTGAGTACGAGGGGGCGGAGAAGGGCCTCGTCATCGTTTTCGGTGAAGAAGGGTTCCTGCAGATCCACTATGGCCTGCATGACGGCCATGAGTGTATGCTGCCGCCGCGCTATGAGTCCGATGAAGGCCTGCGCGGCTTCCACCTTCTGGCGGGCATAGACGTAGGCTTCGCGCTGGTGGCGTGTCAGGCTGCCGCGGCGTGCGGCATACTGGCTTATGGAGTCGCGGAAGGCGCGGCTTACGCGCAGTTCGGGCACGTCGCCCTGATTGAGTTCAACGAGGGGCAGTCCGTCTGTTCCCACTGTCACGAAAAAATCCGGCAGGGCGGTCGGCGCTTCGGCGGACTGCCCGCTGCCCAGGGCGCTGCCTGGCAGAGGATTGAGGTGGGTAAGTACGTGGCGCACGTGGCCCAGTGTTTCCTCGTCGATGTTGAGCGTGCGGCACACGGCGTCCCAGCGTTTGACGGTGAAGTCCTTGAAGCAGCGGTCCACCACCTTGATGGCCAAGGCTTTGTAAGGCGATTGCAGGTCGGGGTCGGAGAGTTGCAGCCGCAGGCATTCCTGTAGCGAGCGGGCGCCTATGCCGCGCGGTTCGAAGGTGTGGAGCACGTTCAGAAGGCGTTCCAGTTCCCCGACCGATGTCATGACGTTGTGGTAGATGGCCATTTCGTCGGCCATGGTCTCCAGGTCCTTGCGCAGGAAGCCGTCGTCGTCGAGCGACCCGATGAGATAGTCCATCACTTCACGCTCGTGTGCGTTGAGGTCGTGCTCCCCCATCTGCCGCACGAGGTCATCATAGGCCGATGTGCCGCCCGTAAGCGGCATTTCGTTGCGCCATCGCGCCTCGTCGGCCCGTTCCTGCAGATAGGCCGGCACATCGTCTTCGCTCATGTAGTCGCCCAGCGAGTCGCCTATTTCTCCCCCCTGCCCTTCCGTTTCGGTTTCGGTCCCGCTGTCATCGCCGTTTTCCTGTCGGCTTTCGTTTTCGTCGTCGCCGTCGCGTTCGGCGGCCGACTCCTCCAGCGCGGCGTTGTCCATCATTTCGTTCTGCACGCGTTCGGCCAGGTCGGCCAGCGGCAGTTCCACCAGGCCGGCCAATGCCACCTGTAGCGTGGAGAGCTGCTGCAGCTGTGCCTGTGTCTGCGTTTGTTCCAGTTTTTGGGCCATAGGCGTTTTTTTGATTCTTTATTTACGGAAGCAAACTTACGCAAAAATGACGGAATAGCGCGTAAAAAAATCCGAAGAATTGCTGTCTGTCTTGTTTTTCATTCTGTGGCATTTGTCTTTAACAACACTGCCTGCACGCCCGATTTCCGGCGTGCAGGCAGTGTTGTTTTGATGTGGGCGATGGCGTGTCCGTCTGTTTCCGGATTGTGTCCGTTGAGGCGGTACGGGCAGGTGTCCTCAATGCAGCGTTTCTTATTTGTTGTAGAAACGGAACCAGTTGAAATCTGCCACGCCGCCGGCCCCTTCTTCCGTTTCCGAAAAGTTGAACAGCGCGAAGCGGTTGGCCGTCCAGGGATATCCCAGTCCCATGCGGAGCACTTCTCCTGCCGGATGGAAGTCCGTTCCGTCAAGACTGTAGTACAGGCGGGCTGTGAAGTCCTTGTCGGTGACGCGGGCCCTGATCCACACTTTATCCTGATTAAGGCGGCCGATGACGGTTTCCGTCTTTCCGTTGTGGCATACAGCCAGTTGGCGGATGCCCTTTTCCTGGCGCACAGCCACATAGGCATAAGGGTTTTGGAACACTCCGAAGCCTGCCACGTTGCCGTCCTTGAGCCCTGTCACATCCATTTCCACCGTACCCGTTGACAGTGGTCCCTGTACTCTCTGTGTGAGGGTGTTGCGGGCATTGGTCAGGTCCTTGGCAGGCAACGCCTTCAGGCGCATATATCCTTTCCGTTCCGAAAGCGACCATTGGGCGTTGTCCGGATTGTGGTTCCATTGCCACTGCAGTCCCAGCCGGGTTTTGCTGAACTCATCGGTGGTGGCGGGCGCCTTGGTGGGGTAAGTCCTGCCTACGTCCGGTTTCCGGTAGACAGTGGCATCCTTTCCGCCGACGCCCGGTATGGGCCATCCGCCGACCCATTTCACCGGTAGCAGATGGGGCACGCGGCCTATGGCTCCGCGGTCCTGCATGATGATGAACCACCATTCGCCGTTTCGGAGCTGCACCATGCCTCCCTGATGGAGGCCGTTTTCAGGGTAGGAGCTGTCGTCCTGCAACACCACTTTGTGCTCATACGGGCCGTAAATGTTTTTGGAACGCAGGCACACCTGCCAGCCCGCTGTTCCTCCGGCGGGACACAGAATGTAGTACATGCCGTCAATCTTATACATGTGGGCGCCTTCCATGGCGGCGCTCTTGCCCGAATGGAAGGCATCGTCCACTCCCTTGTTCCATATCTCCACATTCCCGCCTTTGACTGACCTGACGTCGGCGTTCAGTTCGGTGACGTACAGCCGGCCTTATCCGTGTACGACATACACCTTGCCGTCATCATCGAAAAACAGTCCCGGGTCGTAGAGATATTCCGGAAAGATGCTTCTCTTCCATGGTCCTTCGGGCTTTTCGGCCTCGTAAACGGAGAAATGGCCCTTTTCGGTGCCCCATCCGTAAGGCGTGCAGAAAGCCACATAAAACTTCCCGTTGTGATGGCGGATGGAGTTGGCCCACGCCCCGTTCAGGTAGAGCGTCCTGCCCTGCATGTCGTAGCCCGGATCCTCGTCATAGCGTTCCACGGCATAGCCTGCCATCTCTCAGTTGACAAGGTCTTTCGACCTGACCACCGGCGAGCCGGGCACGTAGTGCATGCTGGTGGAAACCATGTAGAACTCATCGCCCACGCGGATGATGTCGGGGTCGGGCCAGTCGCCCCACATGAGCGGATTGGTAAATGTGCCGTCGCTGTTGTCGGGCGACCATATCTGCTGTGCCGGCGCAGGGAGCGTGAGGCCGATCAGAAGCCATCCTGCCGCAAGGGATTTTATTTTCATCGTCATATGTTTTTTTGAATGGTCAGCAAATTCTTTTAAGGGGATGCCTCTCCCTTCTTGTGTGAAGGGGGCGGCGGGGAAACCGGAGGAAGACGGTAGAGCGGCCGGCTGAGGACAAACAAATTTACTGAAAAATGATGGAACATCGCTCAAAAGTAAGGGCGATTGATAAGTGTCTTGTTATCAAGGCTGCCTCTCAGGGGTTGAAAAGCATTACTTGGAATTTAAATTGTAAGTATTGCTTTTCAAATTCCAAGTATTGCTTTTCAGAGAATGAACTCTCAGGTGCGGAGGTCGGTTTTCATGCGTGGTGTGAGTGCCTACATAGCCTGCATGGGAAAAGACACCTTCGGGGATATGAACAATGCGGGAGAGGCGGCGCGGAGTTTATCTGACGAAGCCTGTCTTTGTGTGTTCCAGCTTTTCGCGCATGGCTTTCCGGGCTTCCATGGATATGTTTTCCGTGAGGGTGTAACCGTTTTCGAAAACGGGACTGGTTGCCATGAGCTGTTTGTTTCTGTCGATGAAATCCTTCAGCGAACAGATTACTTTTGCCGGAGATCCCGCCGCGACAGTGTTGGCGGGTATGTCTCTCGATACGGTGCTGTTGGCTCCTATGATGGCGTTGTCGCCAATTCTGACGTTGGGGAGGATGACGCTTTCAGCGCCCACGAAAACGTTGTTGCCAATGGTCACGTTGCCTATTTTCGTGTATCCCAGATGTTGATAGGTGCTGGTGTCGTGAGCCAGAATGTGCACTCTCGGGGCCAGTGTGACGTTGTTGCCTATGTGGATGTGCCACACGTGTGAGGGGTCGATGATGACTCCGTGCATGCACTTGAAGTTTTTTCCCACTACGAGGCCTCTCTCTATGAGCTCTTCAATGGTGTAGCGGGCCAGAAGGCGGAGGATTTTCTTTCTGAAGTATTTTTTGAGAAACATGGGTGGGACGTGCCTGAAGGATCAGTGGCGTTGCCGGCGTACGCTGTAGCTGCCGCGCGACGAGGAGGACGGAGAAGATTTAGGCTTGGGTGTTCTCTGGCGTTTTTGGGCCACGGCCGATGATTTGGCCGACGGTGATTTTCCGGTAGCGGTGCCTGCTGAGGTGCGTCGGCCGGTGGAGCGGGCTGTGCGTGCGGAGGGTTTCTTCTGAGTGGCGGCAATGCTGTCGGCCTGGGCTTTTTGGGCGGCGGCTTTGGCCATGACTACGGAGTCGCGTCCCCACATGCGGTCCTGGAAGTCGGTCATTTCCTTTTCAATGCGGCGTTGCTCGCGGGTCACGGCCGAGTCTGTCTCACAGTACTGCGTCAGGAGGCGGTCCTGTAGGTTGGTTGTTTTATAGATGTCGCCTTTGTAGGCGCCTGTGGTGAAGAAATCGTCGGCCGATATGGTGGCGGCGTTGTTGAGGTTGCTGCCCATGAGCATGAGTTTGCCGAGCTGTGGCGCCGCATCGTCGTATTTTATCCAGAACATGGGATATTGTGATTCGCTGTCGCCGAAGTCGCCGCCGCGCTTGAGTACGGGACACAGGGCCGTTACCTTTGAGCGGAACGAAGCCGTGTGCTGGTCGTAGTAGTGGCTCACCTTGATGAAGTAGGCCTTTACCTCTTCGGAGGGGAGGTCGGCATCGTTGACGCGTATTTTGCTGCCGTTTGTTTCGTAGAAGATGTGGTAGCGGTCAAGGATGTCGCGGGCTTTCACTTTGTTTTTTTCCGAAAAGTCCTCGCTGCCGTCGAGTTTGTAGTCGTAGGCCTGCAGTTGTCCGCGCAGCATGAGCTTGAAGAGGCGTGTGAAAAGGTTTTCGCGTCCTCCGGCCGGTATGGTGGGATAGTAGAGCACGGCGTTGTCCTCTTTGGTAAGGTCGAGCGAAAGGTATATGTCGCGCCTCCAGGCGGCATCGTCGGGCATGGGTTGCGCCGTGGGGAAATCGCGGTAAGCCACTCCCTGCGGCGTGGTGCTCTGGTTTTTCTTTTCGTCCTTCTGGCGCAGCCTGGCCGGTGGTTGTGCTGCCGCCGCAAGGGCTGTGAGGCTGAGGATGATGGCTATGATATGTTTCATCGTTGTGAGAGTTTTCAGGGGTTGTTCGGTATGGTCGGCATGGTCAGTTCACGATGACCTCGACTGGCTGCGGGAGTGTGCGCTCTGTGCCGTCGGGGCCTGCTACGCGTACCCGGGATATGTAGAAGCGTCCCCCGCGGCGCAGTGAGCGTATGAGTTCGCGCTGTGCGCCGGTGATGCGGGAGCCGGCGGATGTTTCGGGTCTGAAGTTGCCCATGCGGTCGGCAAAGACGGCTTCGAATCCGAGCACGCGGAAAGGGATGTCGAGCAATCCGTCGTCGATGGCGGCGCCTATCTCCTGTGCACCCAGAATGCTGCCTTTGGCCAGTCGTCCGCCCTTGAAGCGGTCGGTGCCTACGGCTATGTAGGCTGTCGGGTCGGGCAGTTTACGCACTTTGAAGGCGAACGTTCCCATTGTTTGCCGCTTGCCGCCCACTTCGCCTGTTACGGTGAAGATGACGTCCTGTCCTACGGCGGAGGGGCGTGCGGTGTATTTTCCTTTGCCGTGTGGGGTGAGCTGGCCGCCGGTCATTGAAAGGCTGATTTTGTCGGCCGGAATGCCGGAGGCCGATACGCTTACTGGGTTTTCGAATCCGGCGTAGAGCACGTTCATGAGGTCGGCCGCTACGGTGGCGCCGCTGGGCGGGGCCAGCACGTTGTAGCGTTGCGTGAAGTTGCGGCGGATGGTTTCGCCGGTGTTGTTGCGCATGATGATGTGTCCCGAGAAACTGTATTCTCCTGGGCCGCCTGCGGTAAAGGAGTAGGTGCCGTTGTCGGCTATGCGGCGGCCGTTAACGTAGATTTCAGGGCGTTGTGTGGTGTCTACCGCAGCCATGAAGATGTTGGAGCGGAAAGTCTGGCCGGGGAAGAGCGTGGTGGCTTCGGGCAGTACGTAAGCGTTGAGCTCGTTTACGCGGATGTCCTTCATGTCAATGTTGGCTATGAGGCTGTGGAGCACTTCGCCTTCGGCCTGCCGAACGTCGCTTTGCAGTTTGGTGAGCATTGTTACGGCTGCGATGGATGGCATGGCCTCAAACATGTGCTCCTGCCAGTTCTTGCCGGCGTTTTCGGGGGTCTGGGGCACTTCTGTGGTGAGGTTGGAGGCTATGAGCGCGCGTTGGCGGCCGTCGGTTATGAGGGCAAGGATGCGCTGGCGGAAGTGGTCGATGCCGCGTTTGAGGGCTTCGCCTTTTCCCCTTACCGGGGCCAGCATGATGCGTCCGGCGGCGTCGAGGTCTTCTTTGTTTTCGAGCGCCGAGGGGTTGCCTTTCGGACCGTCCGCTTCGCGGGCTATGGCCCAGCGCAGCTGTTCGGCAAAGTTGTAGAGCGAGTCGGACATTTGTTTCACCGCTATGGCTTTGTCGTACCACGGGCGCACTTTCCCTGGATTGGCCTTGAGCTGTTCGGCAAGGTCTTTGTATACGGCTTCGTTTTCCTTCACAGCATTGCCGGTGGTGCGGTTGAGGCTTTCGCCTACGAGGTCGAAGCCCTTGAGCACTTCGTTCGAGACGTTGAGCGCCAACATGGCCAGCAGGACGATGTACATGAGATTGATCATCTTCTGGCGGGGTGAGACCGGTCTTTTCTTTACTGTCATTTCGGGTCGGGCGGTTTATTGGTCGGATGGTGCGGGAGCGTTGCCGCGCATGTTCACGGTGAGGGCTTCGATCATGCGGCCGTACACGTGGTTGAGTTCTTCAATCTGTCGGGCGAGTTTGTGGGTCTGGTCGTTGATTTGGTCGATGGTGCCTACTTGCAGGCTGATGCCTTTGAGATGTAGCTCGTAGACCTTGTTGATACCCGTGAGAGTGCGGTTGAGGTTGTCCATCTCTTCGCTGTCGCGTGTGAGGCGCGCGCTTTGTTCGTCCACTTTGGCAAATGTGTCGGCCAGCGTCCGGAGTTGTCCGATGTAAGTCTGCGTGGCCTCCTCCATTTCGGGCGAGAGGACGGCTTGTGCGCGGCGCAGCAGCTCGTCGTTGGCGGCGCGTATGATGGCGGCCAGTCGGTGTGCCTCGTCGGCGAAGGGTTCTTCGCCTTGCGGCGTGGCGGCGGCGATGGCGGCCTGTGCGGCCTTGACGGGATCGGCCGTTGTGTTGCTGCCGTTGGCGGCAAGGATAACCGTTGCGCCTTGTGTGGCTTTTCCGGCCCCTTGCGGCGCGTCTTCAGTCTCTTCCTCTGTTTGGTCCTCCTCTTCTTCCTCGTCCTCCAGTCCGAGCCGCCGGGCTATTTCCTCGTCCGTCTCATAGTCGTTGGGCAGTTCCTTGCCTATTTCAGTCTTGTCGAAGGGCCGGTCGAAAGCCGAGAGGAAGAATACGATGACCTCCGTTCCCATGCCGATGAAGAGCATGAGGTTGCCACCCGGCAGGTGGGTCAGTTTGAAGAGGGCGCCTAGAATCACGATGGCGGCTCCCCAGCTGTAGGCGTAGTTGAGAAACGTCTGTCCGGGCACACTGTCCATCCAGTGTTGCAGGCGGACAACCAAATTTATCTTAATGGCCATGTTCGTCAGGAGTGTTTAGAGAGGTGAATGTTATTTCCGTTTCTTTTTTGAGGGGGCGTTGCTGCTGGTCGTTACGGCCTTTGAGCGCACGCAGCGGAAGCCTATGTAGGAGCGTGGCTGGTTTTGGTATTCCCATGTGCGCCATGCCGAGCGTATGTAGGAGAGAGGGTCTTTCCACGAGCCGCCGCGCACGCTCTTGCGTTTGAGCACATAGGGGTCTTCCTTGGCGGCACTGTAGCTCAGCTGGGGATTGAGGTCGGCCATGGCCTCCACGCCAGCTTCGGTGTAGACCGTGCTGGTCCACTCGGCCACGTTGCCTGCCATGTCGAAGAGTCCGTTGGAGTTGGCGCCGTAAATGCCCACGCGTGAGGTGATGAGGTTGCCGTCATCGGTATAGTTGCCTCGGTCGGGTTTGAAATTGGCAAAGAAACATCCCTCTTCGCTTTTCGACTCCATGCCCTGCCACGGGAAGGGGTTGCCCTCCTTGCCGCGTGCGGCATATTCCCACTCTATCTCCGTGGGCAGCCGGTAGCGCTGTATGTAGCGCGCCTGCGGCCCCATGCCGCGCATGAGGTAGTCGGTTCGCCAGGCACAGAAAGCCTCAGCCTGCTCCCACGTCACGCCCACGACGGGATAATCGTTGTAGGCGGCCGAGGAGAAGTAGAGCTTCATGTAGCTTTCGTTGTTGGCATTGGTAAAGTCGTTCACCCAGCACGTCGTGTCGGGATATACGTGCACGATGTACGTGTTGAGGAAGTCGTAGGGCGATGACAGCGGCCGTTCGATGGTTTGTCTGACTATTTCGCCGTTGTCGTCGATGTAGGCCGTGTCTTTCGAAATCATCACCACCTCGTCGGGGTCGGTCGCGCGGTCGGTGTTGAGGTTGCGCTCCCTCGGGTCGAGGCGGTATTTGCGCAAGGCGGCCTTTTCGTAGTCGTATATCTCGTAGCGGTAGGTGAGCTGCCGTGTGTCGAGCATGGTGGTGCCGTCGATGGGATGTGTCACGTAGACGCTCCTGATGGCCCGTTCCTGATCCTCGGTGGGCTTGCGCCAGGGAATGGGCTTGGACCAGTTGAGGTGGGGCGTCACCGGTTCGCCGTTGCGGTCGGTTTCTATCTTGTAGGTCTCGTCGCCGCCGTAGGAGGGGTCGGCCAGGCGTTCACGGATGATGCTGTCGCGCACCCATTCCACGAACTGACGGTACATGGAGTTGGTCACTTCCGTCTGGTCCATCCAGAAACCGTCCACCGAGATGTCCTTTACGGGTGTCAGTATGCCCCATAGCGAGTCGGCATCGGCCATGCCGGCCTTGAGGTAGCCGCGTTTCACCTCCACCATGCCGAAAGGCGTCGGTTCGTTGAAGGCGGCTCCGCGAGCACCCGTCACTTCGCCGCCGTTCATCATGGCGCGACCGCTGCCCATGCACGAGACAATGGCCAGCACTGAGAGAAAAACAACAATCATGCCCGAAAGCCGTTTGAGTCCGGTTCCGTGGCAGATGCCTTTGCTGTTAACGGAATGTATCATATATATAATATAGGTGTCTTTATGAGAAAATGTGATGGCACTCTTGGGTGCCGCTGCCCGTGTCAGAGAAATCTCACGCTCTTGTGCAGGTTTTTGCCGCGCTTGCCCAGGTTCAGGTCGAGGCGGTATCCCAGCGTCACTTCATGCTGTCCCGCGCCGATGCCCATACCGCCCGTGAAAGCCTCGTAAGAGTAGCTCAGGTCAATGCCGTGGAACGTTCCGCCGAAGAACATCGCCACCGAGTGCTGCGGACTGTAGTTGGCGCCGCCGTAGAGCCGTTTTTTTCCGCTGGCGTAGTTGATCCGTGCCGTGAGGTCGGCGCGCAGGTCCGTACCGTCGTAGCGCAACATGACGGAGGGAACTATAGTCAATAACGGTGTGCGGGTGCGGATATTGTAGCCGGCCGTGAAATTATATAGAGATTTAACTTTTATCTCGTTCGTTTCGCCCAGTATGACCGTCGGTGCCGTGAGATGCTGTACGGCCACGCCGGCATACCACGCCTTGCGGGTGTACCACAAGCCGGCGGAGGCGTCGAATTTCGAGCCGCTCAGCTTTGACGAGGGGAAGGCGGGGTCGTTCGCGTCGCCCAAATCGGCCTTCGAGCCGTCTACGCTCTCGTTGAGCATGTCGGCTTCGGCGCCGATGCCCAGCACGCCGCCGAAGAGTTTCAGATGGTAGGCATACTGCACGCTGAAGCGCTGGTGGGCAAAGAGTCCGAACTGGTCGTTTTGAAACACCACGCCCACGCCATGACGCGTCCGCCCCAGCTGCAGGGCCATGTCGGCGCCGGCAAACATCGTGCCTCCGGCGTCCTCAAAGCCTGCGGCGTGGCTCTGATAGCCCGCGTTGATGGAGAGTTGCGGCGATCGGCCTGCCGCCGCCGGGTTGAACTGCGTCTCCAGCTGCCAGTAGTGCAGAAAAGCCGGTTCCTGCTGCGCCACGGCCTGCGGGGCCGCTGTTGTGAGAACGATGCCTACGGCGGCCATCCATCGGCAAAAGGCTCCGCCCTTTAAGGGCAGAACCGCTGCTGCCGGCCGCCATGGCCGCCATGATGTAAGGGGTTCGCTGTTCACCTGGTGCGATTGCTTTGAAAGCCGGAGGGAAATGTCCCTTATGGCTGAGTAGCGGCAAAGTTAAGAAACAGTTTTGATTTTATTGGATTTTATGATGATTTATTTTCTATTGCGCCGTTAACATTTTTAACTTTCCGTTACATTCCGGCGTGTTAAAATATAGGTTGCCGGCGGGGGATTTTCAAAAGTCCGTACCGGAATTTCAAATCCAAGTATTTGTGTTGGATTTATAATATAGGCATTTGAGGGGAGAAAACGGTGTTTCTTTGCGGGAAAAAGGCGGGTAAATAAACAGGAAACGGGCTATTTTACTGTAATAGTCCGCTTCCTCCGGTGCAAAGATACGGCATTTTCCTCCGGAAAGCAAATAGTGTTAAAAAGTTCCGTCTGCTTCTGTCCGCCCTGTCCGTCGGTGTGTGCCGTCTGTCCGTTGCTTATGAGAAACTCATGTCGTAAAGGTAAATCTGTTATTGTCATTTCTGGTGAGCGCGTTGCCGGAGGCATCCTGAATGACAATATCGAACGACAGTTCGCCGTCAAATCCGTTGGGCATGTTGAGCGATGAATACGGCAGGAACAAGGTCATGTTGAAAGTGGTGTCCTCATAGGGTGCCGTGTCTGTTTTTGATGTGCGCACCTGTCCGTTGCCGTCGGCTCTTTTGAGTAAGGTCACATTGTCACTGTGGTAGAACCATGCGATGGCTTCGATACGGCGGTCTTTCATGCCGCTGACATCGAATTTCAGTTTTATTCTCATGCCTTTCCTTTCTCCCTGATAAACGTTGTGCTCCTGGTCGATGCTGGTTATCGAGGCCGTGGGGCCGGGGTTGGCTTCCTGTGAAATGTTTATGCGGAATCTTTTCGAGCCGGTCATCACTTCCATGTAGTCATTGCGCGGTGAACGGCTGTTGTTACGTTCGCATACCAGCGTGAAACCTGATGAGGTTTTGTTTTCGATGCGGCCCCATTGGGCTGGTTCTATGACGATTTCCCACGGGGTGTTTGAAGAGACGGTGAAGGCCTGGGAACCGCCTTCGTAACCGATATTGAAAGATTCGGGCGAAACTCTCAGAAAGTCCTCTGTGACGGGGCTTTCTTGGGAGGATTGGTTTTTTCCCTGTGAGACGAAATCGTTGCTCTGATCCGCTTTCTGATGTTCCTGTTCTTCCGCTTCTGAATGGATCTTGCTGTTTGACGGTGTTTTTTGCCATTCGGAAATTCCGGCTACTGCTGCCCATAGGCATAACATGCAGACGGCGCCGGTCAGCAGCCGTCTCTTTATTTTACTTTTCTTCGGGTTCCCTTTTATATCTTTTTTCAGGCGTTCTATCTCCAGGTTCTTGGCTTTTATGAGACTGATGAAAGCACTGACTTTTTCTATCTCGGCATCGGTCTTGGTGATGTAAAGGTTGGCGTATCTTTTGGTAGCCTCGGCAATCTGGCCGGCGGTCGAGGCCTCAAGGCTGATTTCCTTACAGTCGAATATTGAGATGGAGAAGTCTGCCGGGGGCAGTTCCTGCGTGCTTTCGGCCGAAATGTCGATGGCGTCGGTGATTTGACGGGTGTATTCGTTGATGGCGACGCTTTCAGCGGCATAGCTTTTGGCGGCCCACTTCACGCAGGCCTTCGAGTCAAGGCGGAGAATCTCCCCCCTTTCCAACATTTTGGCGTATATGTCGTCGAAAATTCGGAACAGATGGTCGATGTTGCTGTAAATGCGGTTGATGCAGACGCATGCTCCGAAGTAATGCCTGTCGTTGAGCTTACGGACGTAGCCGTAGTAAAGCAGATTGTCCTTGCGGTGAACGACAATCTGCACGGTGTTTTTGGACTTCTTGAGGAAATCCTTGAAGAAAGCGCTGGTGTGGTCCTGCGGATAGGAGGCGAACCCTTCCGGCAGGATTCCGAAAAAATAAACAATGGGCTTCATTACTGGAACCTGATGACTTTTTTCTCCAAATCTACGGTGTATGACTTCTTGGCCAGATTGTCGATGACGGACGAGCCGATGAGGATTTCCGCTCCCGGATTGTCCACCACCGTTGCCTTGATGTCCCTCAGCGTGTGGGACTGGCCGTTTTTGTCGGTTATGGTTATTTCTCTGATGTTGTATACATCGTTCTTGATTACTGTGCCGTCGGCAATGGAACTGACTGTCTCGCCAAGGTAATCGTCTTGGGTCAATGTTTTGGACTTCAGCAAATCTATCAGTTCCAATGAAGAAATCAACATGCCGGAGCATCCGGTGTCAAAGATGGCGTCGTAGCCGTTGGTTCCATTTAGCTTGATGTGCACGGTTTTGAGGTTGCCTTCCGTTTTCTTGAAACTGATTTCAAACGAACTTTTGGAGACTTTTGGCTTGGCCGGGGTGTTGGGAATGGCATAAGGGTCGTATTCGCTCTTCTTGGATTGGCAGGAGGAGAGCAACAGGAGGACTGATATTAAGGCGAGTATTTTATACTTTTTCATTGTTCTTTATTTTTTGTCGTTGGTTATGAGGTGTTTCCGGCAGTGTTTCAGCTTCTTTTGGGGAGGGTATGACGGCCCCACCGCTGTTTACTTTATTTTCAGGTTTAGATGGCTGTTTGGGAGGTTGGGGTCTGGAAACAGGGGATTTGACCTCTTGTGACGCAGCTTCCAAGATGCCATCGCTAAAGCTGTTTTGGTTTATTGGATCATCTTTAGATTTGCCAGTCTCCTCAGGTTCTTCGATGCTTTGGTTTTCCTGTGTGGCTGGATTGGGAGTTGTTTCCACACCGGTGATTTCGGTGGTGTCTTGACTGCTGGTGTTTGGCTCGGCAATATTTTGCGGGTCTCCGCATCCTTTCATGCTAAGCACCATTATCAGTGCTATCGTCACCAGCAGGACGGTGTTGACGGCCGGTAGCAGGGCCAACCAGTTGGCTTCGGGTTTGACTGGTATAGGAATTGGGCCTTCTGTTTTTTGTTCCTTGACTTTGCCTATGACTGCGGCGATGCTTTCAAGCTTGGTATTCAAGGTCTTGTTGGCGGCTTGCAGGTCGCTTTTTTCCTTTGTGAGGACGTTGACCTGCTTTTTGAACTGGTCCAACTGGTGGCCGGCCGAGGTGCAGGAACTGGCTATCTCTTCGTTCAGCTTCTTGATTTGCTCCTGTAGGTCTCCAATCTGCCGTGTCTTCCCTTCAAGTTCGGCCTGTGCCTTTCGGCATTGCTGTATGTAGGCGTTGGTGTTGGACAGCAGGGCGTCTTTCGTCTCGGCGTTTTCGGTGACGATGATTCTGCCTGCGGTTCTCAGATGTTGTACGAAGGCTTTGGCGTCGCAGTCCTGCACGTTATAGTAAATGTCGTTCCTTAACTCTGTCTGTGGCTTGAAGGCGGCATCGAAGTCCTCTTCCAGATTGACATAACCGCTTTTGACGGCGGCCGCCACCTTGTTGAGCAATCCTGCATCGTTGAAGTCGTGAATGAGATACTTGCCGTTGCTGTCGATGCAGGAGCCGGCCACCGTCTCTTTTATCGCTCTCTTCAGGAGTGCGTGGACTTCGCTGACGAGGCAGCAGTACTTCTGGGGGATAACCAGTGAAAGGGCGAAGAAACTCGTGCGGTTGGCCATGTCTTTGATGTTGACTCCCAACTGATAGGTGTACACGCTGTACCAGACGTTTTTCCAGTACCGGACCTCCACAATCAGGGCTTGCGGGTCCTTGATGCGGTTCATTCCCTCGAAAAAGTCGTCGACGATTTTCTGAGAGAGGGAACCGTCGATGCCGGCAGTTGTCAAAGAACTGCCGGCGGTCGGTTTACCGTGAATGATGATGTCCATGTCAGAATTTTCTTGTGATTTCTTTCCATAATTCGCGGGGATATACGTCACTGGATACGTGATAGGGCTGATTTTTGTTGCCGAAGTCGTCAACATCTTCGGAATACTTTCCCGTGCAGAAGGTCTTAAAAGCGAAGTTGTCGTATGTAAGAAATCCTCCTAACCCCGTCACCTTCATCGACCCGAACAGTTGCGGGTAGTTAAGTTCAGCATCTTTTCTGGCTCCCTTCAGGTTGGTGCATCCGTGGATGTTGCCCAGCATTGTTTTGTCTATTTTGTTGTATAGCAGGATAATGCGGTCTCTTTTGATGTCGATGCAAGGATAGAAATGTTCCAGAAAACGTCGCGTATAGCCTTTCCTGTATTCTACGTTCTCCCTGAATGAAATAGGTGAGTCCAGGTCTGTCAGTGTGACATATATTTTGGGATTGGAGCTTGTCATGATGGCAGACAGATAGGGTTTTACACTATCATTTACTCCTTCCTTTATTTTTTGGGGATCTGTTGTGTAGAAGTCTTCACCAGGAGCTTCAAGCAGTTTGGCCACCTCTTCGCCGCTTTTATTATATATGGAAACCAAAAGATACTCTACGGTTCCGGATAAGGCTGTTGTCGTGTCTAATTTTTCTTTAAATTCCTTACAGTCATTGTGATATTTGTATGTGTTCAGGAATGTCGGATCTGTTTTTATCGTATATCCCTGATCACGTAAGTATTTGGCCAGACGGACCAGAATCATGGATTTTCCGCTTGACGCCGGACCTATGAATATGACAATCGGTACGGTATGGTTGGTAATGCTCAGTGTGGCTATCGTCCTATGCGTCGGTGTGAATTTTTCTTCTACGCGGTTTTGAACGGTTTCGTCAGACTGTCCGGTTGCTGTTCCGAAAGTGTTTTCTTGTAGGTCTTTGGGCTGGGAGATGTCTTCTCCTGTAACAATTGTAGGCATAGCAGGTGTGTTTTTTATAAATCTTGTTTGCGGAATAAGGTAAAGAGAATGAACGATATGATGTCGAAAATCAAGGCGATGACAATCCATTGTAGCATGGTCATGCCGGCCAGGCGATGGGAGGTGATGTCGCTCCATACGGATATGGTGTCGAACATGCGCGAAGAGGGGTATACGTTGAAACCTGTGGTGTCGTTGCCTGATTTGACAACGCTTTGTCGGACATATCCGTCAGGCATTTTGGCTATTACCTTGGCATTCTGTTGGTCATTGTATTTGTAGAAAGCGTCTACGGAGCCGTCTTTCAACACGGCAGGCAGGTGTTTCTCTTCCAGTTCGCTGATGGGGTCGAACAGCTCGTTCAGTTCCGCGTTCTGATTTTTCTTTCTGTCGTAGAAGTCTTCGATGACGGCGAGCTTCTTGTTCAGTTGCTCTGCCATGCGTGCGGTATATTTCGTGTACAGTTCGGGAAACCGGTTGCGTTGAGTGACGCCGATGTCTCCCGAGTCGCGTTTTTTGTCAAAGATGGTGTAGTTATTTTTGTCGGCATAGATTTTTGAATCGCTGGAGAGGATATTTGACGTAGATGTGAGGATGCTTATGCAGGCTTCGCCAAATCCGGCGTGATGTTCCATGGTGTTGAGCAGTTCTCTGCCGAAGGATTCGATATTGGTTTGAACGGAGGCCTTCACCGCCATTTGTGCCGAGTGTTTTTGGTCTTCTATGTTCTTGTTGTTCTTTGTCGTGTTTTCCTCGATGTACTTTTTAGCGCTGGCCAGTTCCTTTGTGAGAATGGTGTAGCCGTGTTTTTCCACGAAGAAGTAGTGGACATTGGTCATAAAACTGAACGTCCAGAACAGGAGAAATCCGATTAAACTGAAAGCGAATGTGGCCCGTGAGGCGCCTATGCGCTTTTGCATTTCCCCTATCACGTTTGTCAGGCACCAACTGGCAATGATAGCTACTATTAACACCAAAACGAAAATAAGCCAGAGATTGGTGCCGTTCAGGAGGTTGAGCGACAGTGAAGACGCTGTAAAGTAAGCGCTGAAGCCTGTAAATAGCAGATAGCCTGCCAGGCAGGCCATTTTGAGAATAAGTTTACCTCTGTTCATGATTATTGATTTTTTGTAAGTGTTTATATGTTTTGTTGTTTTTGCCGCTGTTTGTCATTTAATATAACAGTTGTGGATTTTGATTTTTGTTTATCGTTGTAGAATAGTAAGACTAATTACGGCATATTATTGTATAATTCACGGTAATTGACATGCAAATGTATGTAATTTTATTAATATAATAAAAATATAGTGGAATATTTTACAAGTGTGTATTTTATTATTTTAACTGTTTAAACAGTTTCTCTGATTATAATCTGCGGATGGATGACACGTAGTAAGGATATGATGGGTGTAGGGTGACAGGTTTTGAACAGTTGTTTCAAAACATTCGTGTGCTTTCGGAAAACAGCGGCAAGATGTGGTCTAAAAAAGTCCGTATTGCAATTCAAATTGCAATACGGACTTTTGAAATTCCAAGTAATGTTTTGGCGCCTTGAGGTAATGTTTGCCTGAGCGCCATTATGGGTGTGGCCCTTACTCGCGGCCGGCGCGTTTGCGGGCGGTGTGGTCGAGAATGGTTTTGCGCATGCGCACCGATTTGGGCGTTACTTCCAGATATTCGTCTTCCTTGATGTACTCCAGAGCCTCTTCAAGGGAGAAGATGATGGGCGGTACGATGCGTGCCTTGTCGTCGGCGCCCGATGCGCGCATGTTGGTGAGCTGCTTGGCCTTGGTCACGTTGATGACCAGGTCGTTGTCGTGGACGTGTTCGCCCACCACCTGTCCGGCATATACGTCGTCCTGCGGGGAGATGAAGAATTTTCCGCGGTCCTGCAGGTGGTCGATGGCGTAGGCAAAGGCTGTTCCGCCTTCGAGGGCTATCATGGAGCCGTTGGTGCGGCGCTGTATTTCGCCTTTGAAGGGCTGGTATTCCTTGAAGCGGTGGGCCATGATGGCTTCTCCCTGGCTGGCTGTGAGCACGTTGGTGCGCAGGCCGATGATGCCTCGTGAGGGAATGTTGAATTCTATGTCCACGCGTTCGCCCATGTTTTGCATGGAGGTCATCTCGCCCTTGCGGCGTGTCACCATGTCTATCATTTTGGAGGCGAACTCCTCGGGTACGTTGATGGTGAGCTCTTCGATAGGCTCGCACTTCTGTCCGTCTATTTCCTTATAGATGACCTGTGGCTGGCCCACTTGCAGTTCGTAGCCTTCGCGGCGCATGGTTTCGATGAGTATGGAGAGATGGAGCACGCCCCGTCCCGACACTATCCAGCGGTCGGCTCCCTCGGTTTTCTCAACGCGCAGGGCGAGATCCTTCTCGAGTTCCTTCTCAAGGCGGTCGTTTATGTGGCGTGAGGTGCAGAACTTGCCTTCCTTGCCGAAGAAAGGTGAGTCGTTGATGGTGAAGAGCATCGACATGGTGGGTTCGTCAATGGCGATGGTGGGAAGCGGTTCGGGATTTTCGGAGTCGCAGATGGTGTCGCCGATCTCGAAGTTCTCCAGTCCCACCACGGCGCAGATGTCGCCGCTGCCGACGGAGTCGGTCTTGTGCCGCCCCATGCCTTCGAAGGTGTGCACTTCCTTGATTCTGGTTTTCTCCATGGTGCCGTCGCGGTGGGCTATGACGCAGTTCATGCCTTCGCTCACTGTGCCCCTGTGGACGCGTCCCACGGCTATGCGTCCGGTGTAGTTGGAGTAGTCGAGCGATGTGATGAGCATTTGCGGCGTGCCTTCGAGCTGTTGTGGCGCCGGTATGATTTCTATGATTTTGTCGAGCAGGTAGTCGATGTTTCCGGTGGGTGTGTTGTAGTCTTCGCCCATCCAGTTGTTTTTGGCCGATCCGTATACAACTGGAAAGTCGAGCTGATCTTCGGTGGCGTTGAGGTCGCACATGAGGTCGAATACCATTTCGTAGACTTCCTCCGGCCGGCAGTTGGGTTTGTCCACCTTGTTGACCACCACGATGGGCTTGAGCCCTATCTGGAGGGCCTTTTGCAGTACGAAGCGCGTTTGCGGCATGGGGCCTTCGAAAGCGTCTACGAGCAGGATGCAGCCGTCGGCCATGTTGAGCACGCGCTCCACCTCTCCGCCGAAGTCGGAGTGTCCCGGGGTGTCGATGATGTTGATCTTTACATCCTTATAGCGTATGGAGACGTTTTTTGAGAGGATGGTGATGCCGCGCTCGCGTTCGAGGTCGTTGTTGTCGAGCATGAGGTCGGCTGTCTGTTGGTTTTGGCGGAAGAGGTTTCCGGCCATGAGCATCTTGTCCACGAGGGTGGTTTTGCCGTGGTCCACGTGGGCAATGATGGCAATGTTACGAATGTCTTGCATATATGTTGATACCTAATACCTTTGAAAATCGGGTGCAAAGTTACTTCAAGCCGGGCTAAGGGCCAAGTTCCGGCGGTTGTTTTTATGGTTTGCGGTGTCGGCGGCCGGACTTTTCCGTCTGTCGGGTCACGTGTTCGAACACGGTTCGTGATATGTCGGCTATGATACGTGCGTTGGTCACTGGCGCTTCGGCCGAGTCCTTCACGAATACGGCTATCACGTAGCGTTGGCCTGAGGGCAGGCGCACGAATCCTATGTCATTGGTTCCCGTCCACCGTTGCCGGCTGTTAAGGTCGCTGGTTCCTGTTTTGTGGCCGATGACGGCTTTTGTTTCCATCAGCGGCAGGGGCAGACGGTCCATGCCGGTCTGGCAGGTTATCATCAGGCGGCGTATGAGGCTCTGCACGTCGTGGCTGAAGAGCATTCTCGTTTCGAAGCGTTCGAGCAGCCGGGCGGCGTCGAGCGGCGAGGTGCGGTTGGCGTAACAGGCTTTCTCGCTGGCGTGCATTTCGGCTTCGGTGGCTGTGATAACCGTTTGCCGGAGGCCCAGCGAGCGTATGTAGCGGTTCACGTAGCGTGGGCCGCCTATGAGGTTGAAAAGGATGTCGCAGGCGTTGTTGTCGCTTTGCTGCAGGGTGTACCGGAGCAGGTCGCCGATGCTCACTCTCACGCCGCCGCCGGGATATTGGTCGCGCAGAGGGCTCCAGGTGTCGGGCAGGAGCTGCTCGGGCGTGATGTATATCTTGTCGGTGATCTGACCGTCTTCGTGTTGCAGGAAATTGGCTACGGCCAGTGCCTGATGAAATTTCATGACACTCATGAGCGGATAATCCGCCGTGTTGTTTACAGTAGTGGTTTCCAGTCCGTTAACGATTACCGCCACACCTATCTTGGCATCATAGGGAGCGATGACTTCTTCTATCTTGGCTTGCAGCAGGGAGTCATCCTGTGCCTTGGCCGTGACTGCCGGCAGGAGCAGTAAGAGGAGGATGATTTTTTGTTTCATATTGCTGGTCGGGATGTTGATTTGCGGTGTTCTGCAATGTAGCTGTTCGGGTGATGTTTCGCTTGGGGGGCAAAGGTACGATTTTTTCGGGGATTTCTTTGTGTAAAAACATTACTTGGAATTTAAATTGTAAGTATTGCTTTTCAAATTCCAAGTAATGTTTTTTCCGGAGGCGTTCCGTGCCTGTTTTTTTGAGGGTCGCTTTAGGGAGGGATTGAGCAAGGAGGCGCGGTGTGTTACCGCTTTGCGCTTTCCCGGCGGCGGTATTTTCTACGGCTCTCTTTTCTTCGGCTGGTCTGCCGGTGTTGGCGACAGGTTACGGTCAGGTCCTGAATATTTTACCGCCATTCCTGTCGTTTTGCAAAAAATGATTTTATTTGGAAGTCTATTTGTTTTCCATCTAAAACTGTTTTCGGGCGTTGTGTGCATTGGTTGAAGTGGCGGGCTGTCCCGCGTATGAACTACAAGCCCCCGCAAGCAATGCATTGCTTGCGGGGGCTTGTAGTTTTGAAAAAGAGAAAGTGCAACATTAGACAGGGCATAAACAAGAATCCGAATAAGGTTAAAGAACCGTATAGTTCCAGAAATGCAGCACGTTGTAGGCTTTTGAGGTGTTTACATGGGTCATGTAGGCTTTGCCTTTGCGGTGTGCCTCCTTGCGTGAGAGGGTACATCCCTTTCTGTAGTAAGTCATGAGTGCGAGCCTGTAGAGTGCGTCCATATCGTTTTTGTCTGTCTGCACTATTTTTTCGTAGCACTGGTATGCTGTCGTATAATCTTTGTTGCGGTATGCTTCGGCGGCTTTTATTTTAAACGATTTGATTTCTCCGCCGTTACTGATATCGTAAATCTTGCCGCTTTGGGCATCTGTATATATGGTTTCATCGAACACGTTCCGCTGGCCTCCTACGATGTAAGTTTTACGTACACAGGTCTTAATGCAAGGCATGGTGGACGCCGACAGTTTGCCTTCTTCGAATTCTGGCTGTACGCCGAAGTATTCGTTGCTCCTGATGTCGTAGTCTACTTTCATGATTTTGTCCTTGTAGATGTATTCGTATATCTTGTTGATATACATGACGGAAGTCAGGAAGTCAAAACTATGGCTGCTGGTATGGCTGTCGTAGCTGAAGTGTCTGAAGTCGTTGGGGATGTCTATTCCGCTTACGAGCTCACTGTTGGCGTAGAAGCATTCTTTCATTGATTTCTGCAGGTCGTATGCCCTGTTCGGGTCGCTTGTGTAGCCCATGGCCTTCATGCTGCTGTAGAAGTTCTCAACCGCAGCTGGTGTTTTTGGGAGTGCCGCTACGATGTGGGCGGTGATGACCAGCATGGCTAGCAGAGTGGCGCGTATTCTCAGCTTTTTTATATTTTCCATGGTGTGATGGTGTATATGAATCCGAAAGTATAGGTCCTGATGTTGGCGGCTGTATTCGTTTCCTTGAAAAGTTTGTAGTGTGGCACATCAGCGTAGAGTCCTAGTCCCTGAAGTGCGCCTCTTCCGTTAATCCGGATGGCGTAGTGGCTGGTTAGTCCTTTCCGTAGGTTGCCGGTAGGCACGGTTCCGGTGGAAGTGTTGTATTTTATGGGAATGTCATATCGCAGTCCGGCTTCCACAATGACGTGCGTTGCACTTGTTATTCTGCCTATGTTAAGCAGCAGTCCGCCTCCCAGTTGCAGACGTTTCAAGTTGTTATGCAGGTACCCGTCCAGTTGCTCATAAGTATTCTTGAATTGGTTGATTCTGTAATGCGCTGAGCCGAACAGGCCCCAGTTGAATGCTCCGGGACGGAAGGTCTGGTACCCCAACTTGCCCCCTGTGGTAATGTCGGCGAAGATGTCGCGGGCCGTTATTCCCGTCACATCGTAGTTTCTTGTCTTGTAGCGGTCGGCCTGTCCTGTGGTGTTGAGATGTGTGTAGGTGTAGGCATTGTCGAAGAGCATGGTGTTGGTCAGTTTGTTGAGCCATGCTGTGGCTATGTTGGATATGGCGAAGGAATAGATGTTGCTCGTTCCCACATCGAGCTTGTAATAAAAGTGCTGTGCTTTCGTTTGTGCCAGCATTGTCACAGAAAGCATGCCTATCAATATGGTTCTTTTCATGTTATTCGTTGTTTTTGTCATTACCTGTTTTCCTGAGTTCTGTAATAAGCCAACCGCTGTTTGTACCCTGTCG
Organism: Prevotella sp. MGM2; assembly: GCF_002933955.1. Classification (GTDB taxonomy): domain Bacteria; phylum Bacteroidota; class Bacteroidia; order Bacteroidales; family Bacteroidaceae; genus Alloprevotella. The sequence continues at coordinate 2,692 of NZ_BEWW01000303.1, read as the reverse complement.
GCCTATCTCCTCAACGGTGAAAGCATATCCCGGCACATCGGAGAAGCAGAAGATCAGTTTGTCCACACTTATGAAATCTATGGCTCTGCCGACACACATTCCGAAGAAGAATGATATGTCATCTATTTCCTTGTCTGCAGACCGCATGGCCGGCGTGAGCTGACGGTTGGTTTGAAAGATGTCCTGCAAGCTCATGAAATGCGTTTCGTGGTCAACGGGACTTATGGTGAGTCGCTTTTCGTTGTATAGTCCCAGTTTATCCAGTCCCTTTACCTCACTTATGGTCCAGCGCAGTTTGCCCTTGACCGTTTTCTCCATCTTCATGATCAGACTGATGCCGTAGTTCTTTCCTGCGTATTTCACTCTGCATCGTGCCTCGGCCTGTGTGCCGGCCGATTCGGTTGATAGTCGGCCGTCCCATGTGGCGGCGGCGCTGGCGAAGTTCAGGATGCTTTTCTTGAAGTCGGCATCGGAAAGTCCCTGATGCGACATTCTGAAGTCAAACAGCGAGATGATGTTTTCTTCTCTCGCATTCTCGGTAGTAAGACCAGGTTTTGATTCGTCACCGTTGAAACGGGCTGTGAACTCATCTATACTTTTCACTTGTGCCATAAAGTCCCTTTTAAGGTTGATGTCAGGGATATGGTTCTGTGCCTTTATCATTGCGGTTCCAAATACAAGTACGGTTAATAGTGCGGATATGAATATAACTTTATGATTCATCTTGTTGTTAGAGTTTCTTGGTTGACAGAACGTATATGTCTCCAAGGAAAGCCTCGAAGATCTCTTTTCCTGAAGGAAGTTGTTTATAGATGATGTAGCAGCGTATTTTCTTACTTGTCTTGTCCGAATATGTTATTTTCCCGTCTCTGTATCCGATGAACTTTTGAGTGAAGTAGGCTACACATTCATAATTGCCGTTGGCCGACTTTTGAATGTTGTCCACGCGCACGGCATCGGCTGATTCTATGACAATCTTCTCATAGTTCATCTTTGACTTGCCTGTAGCCGGGTCATACAGTTTATAAATGTAAGATTTCAGTTTCTGTGAGCTGCTGTATGCGCGGTTGGTACTGGAGGTCTGTATCTTGACGCCGGTGCTGTTCACGCGTCTGTCCAAGTCTTCATCGTAGTAGCTGTATGCTTCCCCTTTTCCCATGAATAGCTTGAACAGATTAGTTACGCTTTCACTTCGATTTTGATGGGAGAGTTTTTTGTCAACAACGCTTGAGAGTGAACTCTGAAATTCGTCAACTTTTTGTTTTATGCGTTGTTGGAATATTTTTTTCTGATTGTCTGTCAGTTCTTTTTGCGCTTGCAGATTTCCTGTGAAGAGGCTGAATAATAATAGAGAGAGGAGAATTTTGATATGTTTCATAATTTTTTTTATCGGGTTCTTATTTCATGTACGGTGAGTACGCCCTGTTCCTGACTGATGACATTCACCTGTACAATGAAAGGTGATAGACAGATGCGGCGTAGGAAGTCGGTCGGATTCTCATAGTCGACAACGGTTTCCATATCGCTGCCCACAGTCATTACTTTGCTGATGGAGTCGAAATGGCGGCTGGCGATGTCCGGAATCATGGAAAGGCGTTGTGTCTGGTCGGTCTTTTTGTTGACGATGTCGAGCAGAGCCTGGCTCAGCGGATTGGTGTCGCGTCGCGGGCGGTTGTCGGGACGTGGTCGATCATTGTCTGTGATGGAAACCTGCCCGCCCGTTACTTTGAAGTAGGGGTGCTGCTTGTGTCTGGTGCCTTCTTTGTCGATGATGACGCGTGCGGCGCACAAGTCATAGGCTTTTTGGAGTACTGTGTTCCAGTTGGGTGCGATTTTGCCTGCCCCCACCATTTCGAGCGCTTCTATGAGGTCGCACGTGTAGAGTCCGCCGGCGGCGGAGTTACACCAAGATGGTTCCGGAATTTTGCTGGAGGTGGCCATTACCAGACCCTTTGTGGCGAAAAGTTTCTTGTAGTTGTCCGCATTTACGCCGTTCAGGCTGGTGTAGTCTCCTCCCATGGCCCACAAGGGCTTGACGGTTGTCGCTCTTTGCACTACATTACAACAGTTAGAAAGGATGATGGCCAGGCGTGGCCTTTTGACCTGCACCCAATTGGCCAGGGCGGCCATAGGCACCCAGTTCTCCTGGTCTTCAAATCCTGTGTTCATGCAGTATTGTGGCCATGGGTCGTTTTCGTTGTTGGGAGCGTGGGAGCCGTGTCCGCCGTAAAAGGTGAGGATGACATCGTTTTCCTCTACATCCATCTCTTCCAGTACGGTTTTCAGGTTCTCTTTCGTGCAGAGCGTTCCGTCCAGGCAGTGGAAATCCTCATCATAGTCTATCAGGTTGCAGATGGTCTTTATCTTGTTTGTCACGTTTTTCATTTCCACCTGCATGCTTTGACCGATGCTCGGATCGATGGTGTTGCAGAATATTATGGAATGCAGAGTCTGGGCACATGCCGTGCCGCTCGCTATGGTAAGGGCTGTGGAGAGCAGCAGATTATTCAGTAGTTTCCTCATAGTCATTTGGTTCTTTTATTGTTGTTTTTCTTGCAGGAAATAATTGCAGAATCGTTTGACGAATGTGCCGTTGGCGTAGTTGTACTTGAAGAGTATCCTGTCATCGTATTTTACGGGGTCAAGCCGAAAACACGGTGCATGAATTTTGAGAAAAGTGTTAAATTTGTGG
>NZ_BEWW01000302.1 GCF_002933955.1 Prevotella sp. MGM2 | reverse complement strand
CGAGGGGTCAAATCCCGCGTGCCCGAGGGGGTCAAACTCACGCGCCTTTTCCACAGGAGCCATATTGATGGTTACAATACTTGTCGCGTGAATTTAAAAGAGCGATGATCAGGATTTTCATCCCGTCTGTCAGTCATGAAAAATGTTACTTTTCATTTTTAACACTATTTGCTTTCCGGAGGAAAATATAGTATCTTTGTAATAGAGGATCAGGGCTTTCCAGTGGGAAGTCCTGATTTTATATTGATTTTCAGTTGATTTTGTGTGTATATTCTCTGTATTTCTTTTCGAAATTCCCCGTATTGCATTTGAAATTCCAAGTATTCGTGTTAAAATTCCGATACGGACTTTTGGGATTCCACTACTTCGAACCTATCTTTTAACACTCAAAAATGTAACAGAAAGTTAAATATGTTAAAATACGAACAGGGAGGATGGCCTGCCTTTGGCTAAAAAAGAATACCCCCAAAAGCGTAGGGAATGTAGCATGACATAAAAAACAGTCATGCTACATTCCCTGTTATTTCAGTCCGTTGATCCATCGGACAATGTCGCTCAATACTTCTTCCGAAATGGTTTCTTCGATTACCGAATATTCTTCCGGCTGTCCTGTTTTACAGCGTTGGAAGAGATGATTGAGTTCCGGATATTCTTTTATGAGCGTCAACTTGTTATCGGGCAGCAGTTTCTCTATGGCCTTTGTACCCATAGCGGGAGGCACCTGCCTGTCGAGGTTACCGTTAAGTGCCATAACGGGGCACTTCGTTGTGGCAATATCGTTTGTCGGGTCGTAAGCAATGAAACTCTCCATCCAAGGGGATCCCGGGGCGAGCACCCGCCGCAAAGCCGCCTTAAGCATGAAAGGGAGAGACACACCGGACTGGGCACAAAGGCTATCGGCCACTTCGGGAGCATCATGAACGGAAGGATGGTGAATCTTATATTCAAACATCTGCTCCAACGCACGGCAGAAGTCATGGGTAATGCTGTCGGGCATACCGGATTTCAGAAGTGCATTGTGGTTTTGATAGGTCAGAACTTTGTAACCTGTTACACCGCATCCGGCCATACTGACAATGAAATCGGGCATTTTTTCATTACGGCCGGCAGCCATAAAGGCGATGACACCGCCTTCGCTGTGCCCCAGTATTCCGATTTTTCCAAATGACTTTGTGCGTTCCAAATAGTTGAGACCGGCCATGGCATCGCGCAGGTTCGACTCTATCGTTATCGCACGGCTGTCGCCGGTGGATTGTCCCGCTCCGCGATCATCATAACGCAATGTGGCTATGCCGTGACGGGCCAGATAATCGGCGATTACCAGAAATGGCTTATGGCCGAAAAGCGCTTCATCGCGGTTTTGAGTGCCGCTGCCCGTAACCATAAGCACTACGGGAGTTGCCTTGACTTTCTTGCTGTCATAATCGGACGGATAGGTCAGCGTGCCGCTCAGAGTCACACTGTCTGTCTTATTGACAAAACTGACGTTCTCCGTAACATAACTGAAAGGCGGGAGCGGCGTTTGCGGTCGGTTGAACGTAGCCGTACCCGGCTTGAATGTGACAGGCAGCAATTGTTTGCCCTGACAGAGGTGGCCCGTTATCTGACCTTCTGCAATCTTTCCGCTATAGCTTGCGAAAAGAGTAGGAAGGTTAACAACCACGGAATCGGCCGTGACATAATTTACTGTGGCCGGGATGTTGTCTGCTCCTTGGTCTGGGCTATCGAAGGTGCAAAGGTCATTGCCTTCTTCATCCTGAGTGAAGTGGAGAACCAGACGCAAAGTGATTTGTCCGCCGTTCAAACTCAGTTTTCCAAGCCACGAACCGTTGAGTTTCTGGGCAGTTGCCGACCATGCTATCAGTAGCGATAACATTATGAAAAGAATTTTTCTCATTTTCCTATGACGTGGTGGGTTTAAGATGTCATGACCTGGTTATCACATCTCTTCAAGCATGTTGAGCATCTTGATGGTGGCCTTGATGGCCGCACAGGTTTGGTCGGCATCAAGACCGCGTGTGCGGAAGGTCTTGCCGTTGAACGACCATGTTATGACTGCTTGCACGAAAGCGTCGGTGCGACCGCCAGGTGGTATCGTCACATAGTAGCCGGTAAGGATCGGGAAGGGCCTGCCGAGTGTGTTTTTGTAGATGTCGCGCACTCCACGCATGAAAGCGTCATACTGTCCGTCGCCGGTGGCATGCGCCTCATGGCAGCGGCCGTCCACTTCGATCTTGAGCGAAGCCGATGGCATCAGGCCGTAGGCCGTCGTGGCAAGATAGCTGATGAGTTTTACTTTCTCTTCGAGGGCATTGTGCTTCAATACGTCTGAAACGATGTAGGGTAAGTCATCTTGTGTCACCACTTCTTTCCTGTCGCCAAGTTCTATGATGCGTTGCGTCACAAGACGCGTCTGCTCAGGCGTCAACTCAAGTCCGAAGGCCTCCAGATTCTTGAGAATATTAGCCTTGCCGCTGGTTTTTCCGAGTGCGTATTCCCGTTGCCTGCCAAAACGTTCGGGCAATAAAGCGTTACAGTAAAGCCCCGACTTATTGTCGCCATCGGCATGCACTCCGGCCACTTGAGTGAATACATTCTCTCCTACAATGGGTTTGTTGGCCGGAACGGCTATGCCGCTGTAGCTTTCCACGAGCCGGCTCGCTTCGAAAAGCCGGCTCTCGTCTATTTCCGTCTCTATGTTGAAATGGTCTTTCGATATGGCCTGCACACTGGGCAGCGGCGCGTTGCCGGCCCGTTCGCCAAGGCCGTTCACAGCGGTGTGGATGCCTTGGCAACCGCAAAGCACAGCAGCCGATACATTGGCAATGGCAAGGTCGTAATCATTGTGGGCATGGAAGTCGAAATGCAATTCGGGATAACGCTTGCGCATCTTACGCAGATAGTCTACTGCCGCCAGAGGATTGAGCACGCCAAGCGTATCGGGAAGCATGAAGCGGCGGATGCTTGTTTCTTTCAGGGCATCCACTAGTTGAAAAACGTACTCCGGACTGTCTTTCATACCGTTTGACCAGTCTTCCAGATAAACGTTGACCGATATGCCAAGCTTGTCGGCATACGCCACTTCGCGCAAAATATCGGCGATGTGTTCTTCTGGTGATTTCTTCAATTGCAGGCGACAATGGCGCAACGACCCTTTTGTCAGCAGGTTGATGACACGCCCGCCGCAAGCGGCAATCCAGTCAAGCGATACATGATTGTCCACAAAGCCCAGAACTTCCACCCGCTCAGTCCACCCGTGGCGGCCAGCCCACTCACAGATATCGATAACGGCCTGGCGCTCTCCGGCCGAAACACGTGCCGAAGCCACCTCTATACGGTCTACGCGTACATCGCGAAGTAATTTTTTTGCGATTTGCAGTTTTTCCGGTGGTACAAACGATACTCCGCTGGTTTGCTCGCCATCGCGGAGTGTCGTGTCCATTATTTCTATTTTTCGCTTCATAGGTGTCAGACTAGCCGCTGTTCGTACGCTTCTATTTTACCTTTGTTTTCAAGCAGGAAATCAATGTCGTCGAAAGCGTTCATAAGGCAATATTTCTTATAGCCGTTGATTTCAAAATGTTCTGAATGTCCTGTGGATTCGTTTGTTACTGTTTGGTTGGGCAGATCTACGGTAAGGACGGTCTTCGGATTAGCCTTAATGCTGTTGAACAGTTCACTGAGAAAATCTTCCGTCACCACCACAGGCAGCACAAAGTTGTTGAGTTCATTCTGCTTATGGATATCAGCAAAGAAACTACTCACCACAACACGGAAACCGTAGCCGGCAATAGCCCAGGCGGCATGTTCGCGACTGGAACCGCAACCGAAATTCTTTCCTGCCACTAAGAGCTCACCGCCATAGGTGGAATCATTCAAAACAAAATCCTTGGGAGAACCATCGGCGTTGTAACGCCAGTCACGAAAAAGATTGTCGCCAAATCCCTCCTTGTCGGTAGCTTTCAAAAAGCGTGCGGGAATGATCTGGTCGGTGTCCACATTTTCGAGTGGCAGTGGCACACAAGTGCTTTTTATGATGTTGAATTTCTGTTTCATGTAAATTTACTTTATGAAGAATAAAATCCGGAGGAATTAAACTTCGGTGAAAATTAAAGAAGTTCGCGGGGATCTGTAATAACTCCCGTTACAGCGGCGGCGGCGGCCATCAGCGGCGAAGCCAGGCAAGTACGTGCTCCCGGCCCCTGACGGCCTTCGAAGTTACGGTTTGAAGTTGACACGCTTAGTTTTCCCGCCGGAATCTTATCGTCATTCATGGCCAGACAAGCAGAACATCCCGGCTGTCGTATTTCAAAACCGGCTTCTTCAAGTATTCTGTCAAGTCCCTCGGCTTTTATCTGGGCTGTGACATGCCACGATCCTGGCACAAGCCATGCTGTTACCCCCGGTGCCTTTTGGCGGCCTTTGGCAATAGAGGCAAAAGCCCGGAAGTCTTCAATGCGCCCGTTGGTGCAGGCTCCCAGAAAAACATAATCCACTGTTTTCCCCACCATTCTCTCTCCTGCGGAGAATTGCATGTATTCCAAAGCCTTTTCGTCAGAAGCATTTTGTGGCACAGGTATTTCGGAAGAAATGCCAATGCCCATTCCTGGATTGGTGCCATAGGTAATCATCGGTTCGATATCTTCAGCATCAAACACTACCTCTTTATCGAAAACGGCATCATCGCCGCTTTTCAACGTAGACCAATAAGCCACGGCTTTGTCCCACTCCTCTCCTTTCGGAGCGTAGGGGCGGCCTTTAATATATTCAAACGTTGTTTCATCGGGAGCAATAAAACCTCCGCGCGCCCCCATCTCAATAGAGAGGTTACACAGTGTAAGACGCCCCTCCATTGACAGTGAGCGTACGGCTTCTCCCGCGTATTCCACAAAGTAGCCGGTTGCGCCGCTTGTCGTGATTTGGCTCATCACATAAAGTGCCAGGTCTTTTGCTGTTACGCCGTTTTCCAAACAGCCGTTGACGGTAATCCGCATAGACTTTGGTTTGGCTTGAAGAATACACTGCGAGGCCATCACCATCTCCACTTCCGACGTGCCGATGCCGAAAGCAACAGCCCCCATCGCACCGTGTGTCGATGTATGCGAGTCGCCACAGACGATGGTCATACCCGGTAGCGAAAGTCCTTGCTCCGGTCCCACCACATGTATGATGCCATTATCGGGGTGCATCATCCCGAAATGTTTCAGCCCGAAGTCGTGCGCATTACGCGCCAGAGTGTCCACCTGCTGCTTTGACACAGGGTCGTCGATAGGCTTATCCTGGTCGTGGGTCGGCGTATTGTGGTCGGGCATACAAACAATCTGATCCGGGCGGAAGCATTTGAGTCCGCGGGCACGCATGCCTGCAAACGCCTGCGGACTGGTAACCTCGTGGAGGTAAAGACGGTCAATGTAAAGTTGGTCGGGACCATCGTCTACATGCTGCACCACGTGGCTGTCCCATATTTTATCAAATAAAGTATTCATGCTGTATGTTTTTTGTGTAAATAGAATATTTCTTACAAGTTACCGCATTTCATGCCTGAAAGAGCAAAGCCACACAGGTGGCAGTGAGCGCCACGCCGACAAGAGCTACCGCCACCCCCGCCTTTTCATAACCGCGACGAAAAAGGTCAAGGCTGACAAAGAAGAGTATGGAAGGAACAAACCATACGGCATTTGTAAGCATGTAGAGCAGAAAACGGACAAATGTGCTGTCGCTTGTGCCGAACGGCTGCAGGCCGCCGAACATGTAGAACGGACTCAGAAGCACCGGAATGAGGTTGACACCGGCCAGTGCCAGCATCCATTTGGGAAAGAGATTCATTTCTTGAATTTGTTGATACAGTCGATATATGCCTCTACACTGGCCGCCACAATATCAGTGTTGGCGCCGAAACCGTAATAGACCTGCCCGTCATATTCCACCTGCATGTGTACCTTGCCCACATCGTCAGAACCACGGTTGATGGCTTGTATGGTAAATTCCTTGAGTGTCATTTTGCGTTTGACGATGTCCTTGAGAGCATTGATGGCGGCGTCTACAGGGCCATTGCCCTCCGCTGCCGCGCGGAACTTTTCGCCGGCAATGTCGAGTATGATGGCGGCAACAGGGCGCACGCCATGTCCGCTGGTCACCTGTAGGTAGTCAAGCTTGATGGTGTGTGCGCTCGAGCGTTCCTCACCGGCCAGCACCAGGATATCATCATCAGTCACTTCTTTCTTCTTGTCGGCCAGTTTGAGAAAGCTTTCATAGATATAATCAAGTTTGTCACCGCTCACATCAATGCCCAAAACCTCCAGACGGTGTTTCAGGGCCGCATGTCCCGAACGCGCCGTCAGGATAATGGCATTGTCGTCGATGCCGACATCTTTCGGGTCGATGATTTCATAGGTCTCCACGTTTTTCAACACACCATCCTGATGGATGCCTGAAGAGTGTGCAAAGGCATTGCGCCCTACAATGGCCTTGTTGGGCTGCACGGGCATGTTCATGAGTGAACTGATCATCCTGCTGGTAGAGGCAATCTTCTGTGTGTTGATGTTGGTGTGTATGTCAAGGTCGTGATGACACTTCAATATCATAGCGATTTCCTCCTCGCTCGTATTGCCGGCGCGTTCGCCGATGCCGTTGACCGTCACCTCCACCTGACGCGCGCCGTTGAGCACACCTTCCAGCGTACATGCCGTAGCCATGCCCAGATCGTTGTGGCAGTGCGTGGAAATAACGGCGCGGTCTATGCCGTCTACATGCTCCATGAGATACTTGATTTTCTGCCCATACTCGCGTGGCAGACAGTAGCCCGTAGTGTCCGGTATGTTCACCACCGTGGCGCCGGCCTTTATCACAGCCTCCACCACGCGGGCCAGGTACTCGTTGTCAGTGCGTCCGGCGTCTTCCGCATAAAACTCCACATCCTCCACATAACGTTTGGCATATTTCACGGCAGCCACAGCGCGTTCGATGATTTCCTCACGCGTAGAGTTGAATTTATACTTTATATGGCTGTCACTTGTACCGATACCTGTGTGTATGCGCTTATGCTTGGCATATTGCAAGGCTTCGGCGGCACAGTCTATGTCCTTCTCCACTGCACGGGTCAAAGCACATATTGTGGGCCACGTAACAGCTTTCGATATTTCTATGACAGAGTTAAAGTCACCAGGACTGGAGATAGGGAAACCAGCCTCTATCACGTCTACGCCCAAAGCCTCGAGTTGCTTGGCCACCTGGATTTTCTCCACCGTGTTGAGTTGGCACCCCGGCACTTGTTCACCATCACGCAATGTTGTGTCAAAGATAAAAAGTCGGTCGCTCATAATGTTTTGTATTTTAAAATTTTCGTTTCAAGATAAAGTAGGTTCTAAAAAAGTCGGTCTTTCACACCCGGAAGTGAGAAAGACCGATATTCTTGTTCCATCATCGCCGGCATCAGTTTCTTTTCCGGCAGAACTGCAAACATGCTACTCACTTCCATGCTCCCGAGGAGGATAGAATAATACCACGCAGTCGTAGAATGGAAATGCAAGCCGCTATCATAATTTACTCTTTTGCCTGCAAATTTATAAAAATAATTACATATACAAACTTTTCAGCCTGTTTTTTTATCAAAATGCACAATGACAACATAGCTACACTTAAACAGCGCATCATCGGTATGATATAAAACATGTTCTTCCTTTTCAAGTTTAACATATTTAACCTTCTGTTACATTTC
>NZ_BEWW01000301.1 GCF_002933955.1 Prevotella sp. MGM2 | reverse complement strand
TTAACACGTTAAAAGGTAACGGAAAGTTAAATATGTTAAAGCCGGAACCTCTCTCTCCACTTAGAAACAGGCTGGCGGCTTAGCCTGAGCCAACCTCAGTTGTCACGCCAAAAGGCGGGAATAAAAGGCAACAGCAGTGAGAATATCTCGAGGCGTCCGGCCAACATGAGGAAGGAATTGATCCAGAGCACACTGTCTGGCAACATGTTCCAAGCATCCAAAGGTCCTACCAGATGGCCGATGGAAGGTCCGGCATTGGCAAACGAGGCGATGCCCAGACTGAAAGAATCGAGCAAAGGAATACCCATACACGACATAACAACGGCAGCACCGAAAATCAGCACGAAAAACGCCACAAAATAGGCAAAGATGGTATGTCCCACATCTTCGCCGATAGTTATCCGGTTTATGCGGATGGGCATGACGGCACGCGGATGGAGGATATGGCGGAACTCATTGGCCATCATTTTATAAGCCGTCATCACACGGATACATTTGATGCCGCCACTGGTGGAACCTGCACAACTACCCACGGCTGTGACAAAAAACATCATAAGGTAGGTGGACGGGTGCCACTCCATGAAATCGTGGGAGGTAAAGCCGGTGGTGGACTGCAGCGACATGACATGGAACGCGGCATAGCGGAAAGAATCCGCCAAATCGAAATCGGACGTCATGTAAAGCGCTGCCGTCACATAGACGATGACAAAAGAACAGATGGCAATGAAACAACGCAGTTCGCCATCGCGCCATACATCGCGCCAGTGACGCTTGATGAAGAAAAGGTAAAGCAGTGTGAAATTAATGGAGGCCAGAAACATGAATATCAGCTCCACATACTCAATGAGCGGCGAACGGAACCATCCGACACTATCGGTATGAGTGGAAAATCCGCCGGTTGCCACAGTGGACATTCCGTGATTGACAGCATCGAAGAGGCTCATGCCGCAAAGATAGAGCGCAGCGGTACAAGCGACTGTCAGAAACAGGTATACTCCCCACAGCCAACGTGCCGTCGTACTGATGCGTGGATGAAGCTTGCCGGTTTTCAGACCGGTGGCTTCGGCTGAAAAAAGTTTCAAATCACCCGTACCCATTGTAGGCAACACGGCTATGGTGAAAAAGACAATGCCCATACCGCCGAACCAATGTGTCAGGCTACGCCAGAACAATATGGATTTGGGAAGCGCGTCGACATCCGTAAATATAGTGGAACCGGTCGTACTGAAACCCGACATGCTCTCGAAAAAAGCGGCGGCCACACGCGTCTCGTGACCACCGATGAGAAAAGGCAGCATACCTATGGCGGAAAATATTATCCACGAAAGCGAAACACTCAGAAAACCGTCACGGCGACTCATACGGTTTTCGGCATGGCGGCCAAACATTTTGAAAGTTATGCCCAAAAACAAGGCGCAAAGGGCAGGTACGCCGAAACTCAGATAATCGTGCTCACCATAAAACAACCCCAATCCCAGACAACCCGACAACAACAGAACTTCAAGGAAAAGCAAAGAGCCAAGTACCTTTAATATTATCTTTGCGTTAATCATTATCTTCCCGTAATAACTTTTTTTCTCCGACAACAGGTGTCCGCTTTTCCGGCGGTGGCCTTTCACTGCCGGCACACATCATAAAACTCTCACTTGAAATACTTCTCCAGCCGCTTCACCGCATTTTCCAGACAGAAAGCCACAACCGTATCGCCAGGAAGTATCTGCGTCATGCCGTTGATCAATATGCCATGCCCGTTGCGCACCAGTCCGCCAAGCGTAACCGTAGGAGGCAAATCCAGATCTTTCACAGCCTTGCGGGTGATACGGGAATTTTCCTTTACCACAAACTCAGCCACATCGGCATTAGCCACCGTCAGACTCTTCATGGTGGTCACATCAGCCTTAAGCATCATCTGATAGATATGGCTGGCGGCAAACATCTTCTTATTTATTATCGAACCGATGTCCAGGCTCTCGGCCATGCCGATATAGTCGATATTTTCGACCATAGCCACTGTCTTCCTGACACCCATACGCTTAGCCGCCAGACAGGCCAGGATATTGGCTTCGGAATTATCCGTCAAAGCGGCAAATGCCTCCACGTTCCTGATACCTTCTTCCTCAAGAAGATCCATATCGCGGCCATCGCCATGGAAAACAAGCACGCCACGCCTTTCAATTATCTCATTGAGCCGTTCGCAACGGCGCACATCCGTTTCGAAAACCTTGGCATGCATATATTCCGGCATATTCCAAAGTGCCTGCACCGATGTACTGCCACCTCCCATAACAAAGATATTCTTTACCTCCGGATAGTCTTTCTTTCCGGCTATTTCCTGAATATGGGCTACATAAGGACGCGTTGTCATAAAATACACCACATCACCGGCAACAATTTCATCGTTGCCGTGAGGAATCAAGGTTTCCTGACGCCGCTTGATAGCGACAATGTGATAAGGGGCATCCGGACCACAAAGGTCACGCAACGGGATATTAAGAATATCGGCACTGGCACGCACTTTGACCCCCAACATTATCAAAGCGCCGTTCTGCACTTCAAGCCACTGGCGCACCCAACTATACCTGATATTGTGCATAATCTCAACACCGGCCAGCATTTCAGGATAAATAATAGAATCAATGCCTACACCCTTAAAGAAATCGCGGTGCTCCGGTCGCGTATATTCATAATTATCGACCCGCGCCACGGTTTTTCTGGCTCCCAGCTTAGAAGCCAGCATACAACTGGTCATGTTATGTGCCTCGTCAGGAGTCACACCGATAAAAAGATCGGCCTTCCCTACCTCTGCTTCCTTGAGCGCCTCAATGGAGGACGGCGAGGCACAAACGGTCAGTAATTCAAAATTCGAACCAATACCTTCCAGGCGTTCGGCATCGTCATCGATGAGCGTAATATCGTGGCGCTCCTTCGAAAAAAGTTTTGCCAGATGCGTGCCCACGGCACCCGCACCGGCTATGATAATTTTCATATCTGAGAATTTGCTTTGTTCATTAAGAAACAGTTGCCCCGTTTCTTGCGGTCAATACTTTCCTGATGCTTTCCTTATCAAGTCCGACAATCCGGTAGAGTTCGCCCACTGCGCCGTGTTCCACAAAATTATCGGGAATGCCCAGGCGCACAATGTCCGGACGATAGCTGTGATCGTTCATCCACTCAAGAACAGCACTTCCCATACCACCAAACCGCACTCCGTCTTCCACCGTTACAATACGCTTGAAACGGCGTCCCACCTCGTGAAGTAATGATTCGTCCAGCGGTTTGAGAAAGCGCAAGTCGTAATGAGCGACAGACAGTGAAGTCCCAGCTTCGGCTTCGCGTATGGCTTCGGCAGCCGTCACGCCAATAGGTCCGATGGAGATAACAGCCAGATCTTTCCCATCCTTTAGTTGCCGGCCGCGACCTACGGGAATTTCCTCCAACGGACAGCGCCAATCAGCCAGCCGGCCGCGGCCGCGAGGATAGCGAATAACGAAAGTTCCCTTATCGGGTAACTGTGCGGTGTACATCAGCCGGCGTAATTCATGCTCATCGAGAGGGGAAGCAATCGTCAAATTGGGAATAGGCCGCAAAGCAGCCAAATCAAACACACCATGATGTGTTGGGCCGTCTTCGCCAACCAGTCCGGCACGGTCAAGGCAAAGCACCACGGGTAGGGACAGCAAAGCTGCATCGTGAATAATATTGTCATAAGCCCGCTGGGCAAACGAGGAATAAATATTACAGAAAGGCAGCAGTCCTTCTTTGGCCATACCTGCTGAAAAGGTTACGGCATGCCCTTCGGCAATGCCAACATCATAGGCACGTCCCGGCATGGATTTCATCAGGATGTTCATAGAACAACCACTGGGCATTGCCGGCGTAACACCCACAATACGCTCATTGGCAACCGCCAGTTCAAGAAGGGTTTCTCCAAACACATCCTGAAATTTAGGCGGACAGCCTCTCGGAGTTTCTTCTATACGCTCGCCGGTCTCTTTGTCAAACAGCCCTGGTGCATGCCACTCCGTGGCAGCTATCTCGGCAGGTTTGAAACCTTTGCCCTTCACGGTATGAAGATGAAGAAGTTTTGGACCTCTCATTTCTTTTATTTCACGCAAAACGCGCACCAGTTCCTTAACGTTATGTCCATCCGTTGGCCCGAAATAGCGGATGTTCATACCCTCAAAAATATTTTGCTGGTTGGTCAGCAACGATTTCACGGAATTATTGAAACGCAAAATGCGACGACGACGATTTTCATTGAGCAGTCCCCATTTTGAGAGACACCTTGACAAGCGGAAGCGCAAACGGTTATAAAACGAACTGGTATGCAGATGCATCAGATAGTTTTTCATCCCTCCAACAGCTCTGTCTATGCTCATATTGTTGTCATTGAGAATGATGAGCATATTGTTAGGCGTATCCGACACGTTGTTCAGTCCCTCAAAAGCCAAACCGCCACTCATGGCACCATCACCTATGACGGCTACGACATGACGGTTTTCATCGCCTTGTTTGAGCGATGCGAGCGACATACCCAAAGCTGCTGATATGGAGTTGGAGGCATGGCCACATGCAAAGGTATCGTAATCACTTTCCAAAGGCGATGGAAAAGGGCGGATGCCACCTAGTTTACGGTTAGTAGAAAAAGCATCGCGGCGTCCCGTCAGGATTTTATGACCATAAGCCTGATGCCCTACATCCCACACAATGCGGTCGTAAGGTGTATCAAAAACGTAGTGTAAGGCCACCGTCAGTTCCACCGTTCCCAAACTTGAAGCAAAGTGACCGGGGTTATCGGCCAGTTCATCTATGATGTCTTCGCGCAAACTCTCACATATTTGAGGAAGACATTCTTCCGAAAATTCGCGCAAATCCTGCGGAGAATCGATGTCACTCAGATATTTGTAATGCTTTTTTATATTCATCACCAACACTTTAGACTATGCCAGCCGATTGCAAGACACACGGCGGCAGGGCAAAATTAGCATAAAATCGGAGAACGGCCCCTTTTTTCTATAAAAACTTATCAGAGGCATAGTGCTTTCACTACCGTTTTCCCACGAATAAAAAACGCCGCATACTCCCTTCT
>NZ_BEWW01000300.1 GCF_002933955.1 Prevotella sp. MGM2 | reverse complement strand
TTTTAACATAAGACTATGAGTGAACAACTGAAGAAAGTCAAAAATCTCGTCGAATTGCGCCAGAAAGCGCGTCTCGGCGGCGGCGAGACTGCTATTGAGAAACAACACGCCAAAGGCAAAGCCACCGCCCGCGAGCGTATCGACCTCTTGCTCGACAAAGGTTCGTTCGAAGAAATGGATATGTTCAAACTCCACCGCTGCCACAACTTCGGCATGGAGAAGAAACAATTTTTAGGCGATGGCGTGGTTTGCGGCTCAGGCACCATCAACGGCCGCCTTGTATATGTTTACGCACAGGACTTTACCGTGAACGGCGGATCGCTCTCCGAGACCATGGCTGAGAAAATCTGCAAAGTCATGGATCAGTCCATGAAAATGGGAGCTCCCTGCATCGGTCTCAACGACTCGGGCGGCGCACGCATTCAGGAAGGCATCAACGCACTGGCCGGTTTCGGCAATATTTTCCAACGTAACATTGAGGCTTCGGGAGTAGTGCCGCAAATCTCAGGCATCTGCGGCCCCTGCGCCGGCGGTGCCGTATACTCCCCTGCCCTCACCGACTTTGTAGTGATGCTAGAGGGCGTGAGCTACATGTTCCTCACAGGTCCGAAGGTAGTCAAGACAGTGACAGGAGAAGACGTGACGCAGGAAGACCTCGGCGGCGCAGGCGTACACTCCACCAAGAGCGGCGTGTGCCACTTCACAGCCAAGACAGAGGAAGAGTTCGCCTCACTCATCCGCCGGTTGCTCTCCTACATCCCCCAGAACAACATGGAGCGCGCTCCCCGCATGGAATGCACCGACCCCATTGACCGCAAGGAAGACAGCCTCAACGAAATAATTCCCGACAACCCGAACATGGCCTACGACATGTACAAAGTCATAGGCGCAGTGGTGGACAACGGCGAGTTCCTCGAAGTGCAACGCAACTTTGCCCGCAACATCATCATCGGCTTCGCCCGCTTTAACGGACAAAGCGTAGGCGTGGTGGCCAACCAGCCCAGCGTATACGCCGGTGTGCTCGACTGCAACGCCTCGCGCAAGGCCGCCCGTTTCGTGCGCTTCTGCGACTGCTTCAACATCCCCATCGTTTCCCTCGTCGACGTGCCGGGCTTCCTTCCCGGAACAGGTCAGGAGTACAACGCCGTTATCGACCACGGCGCCAAGTTGCTTTTCGCTTACGGCGAAGCCACGGTACCCAAAGTAACCGTAACACTCCGCAAAAGCTACGGCGGCAGTCACATCGTAATGGGCTGCAAGCAGCTCAAGGCCGACCTCAACTACGCATGGCCGTCGGCCGAAATAGCCGTAATGGGCGCCAGCGGCGCTGTAGCCATCCTCAGCGCCAAAGAGGCCAAGAACCACGAAGATCCCAAGGCTTTCCTCGCACAAAAGGAAAAGGAATACAACGACCTCTTTACCAATCCCTACAAGGCAGCCGAATACGGCTACGTGGACGATGTTATCGAACCGCGTAACACCCGCTTCCGCATTTGCCGCGCTCTGGCACAACTTGAAAACAAGCGCGAGACCCGCCCTGCACGCAAGCACGGCAACCTGCCTCTGTAAAACAAAATGTCACACCCCGGCCGGCAACCTGAAAGTTCTTTGACCCTCAGGACTGCCGGCGGGTAAAAACAACAGACCAAATGAAGACATTCAAATATACCATCGGTGGCAAAGAGTTCTGCATCCGTCTTGACGAAAAACAAGGAACCATAGCTGACTTTCTGGTGGACGGCTGGCATCCTCAGGTAGGAGAAAGCGAAATGCCCGCCTACGCGGCCGTAATTGCTCTCGCGCTCATTGAGCACGAAGTGGAGATTGTACACGACGAGGAACCGGGTGTCATTACTCTAGCCAGCCGCAACAGCGACTGGAGCCATCCGTCACTGCTTATGACCACCATCTGATAGGATCTACTCCCAAAAATAAAACATACCCACAGCAATGAAACAATACAAATATAAAATAAACGGTGCCCAATATGATGTAACCATCGACAGCATCGCCGGCAACATTGCCAAAGTTGAAGTCAACGGCATTCCTTTTGAAGTGGAAATGCAAGGCTCTTCCCTCGTTGAAGAAGCTCTTCCCGTTCAGGTGGCCGATGAAGCGTCAGTCACAGCCACTCCGGCACAGGCCGCACCGAAGGCAGAAACTCCGGCACCCGCCGCTGCCGCAGGCCCGGGAACAGGCGCCCCAGTAAAAGCTCCGCTCCCCGGCGTTGTGACAAAAGTTCCCGTCACCGTTGGACAAACCGTAAAAAAAGGCGAGACGGTTCTTGTACTTGAAGCCATGAAGATGGAAAACAACATCACAGCAGAGGCAGACGGTACAATAACGGGTATATGCGTAGCTGCAGGTGACAGTGTTATGGAAGGCACGACTCTGCTCACCATCGGCTGATTACCTTAAAATTCATTCCCCCGAAAAGAAAAGAACACCAATAGGTGGTTCACCTCCAGAGAACTGCGATATCTCCATGACACAATAAACAATCATGGGAATATCGCATGTTCTTTTTTTCGTTTTCAACATCCACAAACCGAAGCAATAGAAAACAAACATCAAACAGGTAAAGGAATACAAATAAATCTATTTTGAAAACTCAACTCCACACCATAAAAGCAAAACAGTTATTACCGATTATTAACGAAGAGCAATACTTAAACATTTGGGAGTTAGCAATATTCTTCGTATCTTTGCAAGAAAGAAGACAAACTTGTAAAAAGTACAATTATGCTTAACGAAAAAGTAGAAAAGGCGCTCAACGCCCAAATCAATGCCGAAATGTGGTCAGCCTACCTATACCTGTCCATGGCAGCCCACTGTCACGCCCAAGGCCAGAACGGCATGGGTAAATGGTTTGAAGTACAATTCAAAGAAGAACAGGACCATGCCCAAATTCTGTTCAATTACATAGTACAGCGCGGCGGCAAAGTAACGCTTCAAGCTATCGAGCCGGTTCCAACCACATGGAATTCCATACTCGAAGTATTTGAAAGCACGCTCGCACACGAACAAAAAGTAACAGAACTTATCAATAATCTTTTCGCACTGACTTTGCAGGAAAACGATTTTGCCACACAAAGCATGCTCAAATGGTTCATCGATGAACAAGTTGAAGAAGAAGACAATGCACAGACCATTATCGACAACATCAGAATGATAAAAGATAATGGTTACGGTCTCTACATGCTCGACAAAGAACTGGGATCACGCGCCTACACACCGGCCTCCCTGCTGACAGAGAAATAAAATATCAGTTACTGATAATTTTTTATCGGTCAATCATTGCACATAAACGTAAGGAACGCGCCTTTTCAAGCGCGTTCCTTACGTTTACGAATGTTAATCAACAGAGCAAAACATATATTTATTACAAAAAAATACCTTATATGGCAAAAATATCCTATTTTTGTACTCGAAACTACAATAGCAAGGGAGATAGTGCACCCTTACTAAAATGTAAGGGCGTTATTTCCACATACTTATGTGTGATATAAACGTTATTTTTTAATATTCAAAATTTACAGAATGGAGAATACCAACAACGCCACTATCGAAAAAGAAGAAGCACAACTTATTCCACTTTTACGTCTCTGTCTGGGACAATTGAAAGCCCATTGGGTGTGGTTCCTTTTTTCCGTTATCGCGTGCGCCGCACTAGGGTTTCTGTATTTGCAATGCCAACCGCGGATTTACCAGCGACAAGCCGTCATACTTCTTGAAGATACCGACGGGCGTTCAGCTATGGGCCGTAAAGCCAGCAGTAGCATGAACACTCTTTTGGAGCTCAATGGAATTAGCGTAGGCGATAACCTCAAGAACGAAGTCTTCATTCTCAGTTCACAACGCATCATGGAGCGCGTGGTAGACAGTCTGCACCTCGATGTGGATTATACCATCAAAGAATCACTTCACGAAGTGTCGCTCTACCGTAACCGCCCTTTCCGGATAGAGTTCTCCTCTGAATGTCAAAGACCGGAGAAGTTTGAAGTAGTGAAAACCGGCGACCGCAAATTTGCTCTTTCCAATTTTGAAAGAGGAAAAGACAAATACAAAGGAAAAGTAAGCATTGCTGTTGGCGAAACAAAAAAAACCCCGCTTGGCAACCTCCATCTCATAGCCGACACCTATATCGACAAAATGCCGACAGGCGAGACCGTTACAGTAACACGCCTGCCAAAGAAAATGGCCGCAGCCTCTTATTGTAAACAGTTCAGCGCCGGCGAATATGATAAAAAGGAAAGTTCGCTGATCATTTTAGGCTGTGAGGACATTAACGAGACGCGTGCCGAAGATATCATCAATGTTGTTTTCGATGCTTACAAACGTGATATCGTGGCCAATAAGAACCGCGTAGCCAATAACACCGCTATTTTTATTGACGAACGTATCCGCATCATTGATGGTGAGCGTATCGCCTCACGCGACCAGATGGCAAAATTCCTTAGTGACAACAAACTGACGGACTTTGAGCAAAGCGCCCAAATGTATCTGACAGAAAGCAGTGCAGCCCGCAAACAGCGCCTTGAACTGGAAACCCAGGTTGCCGTAGCGCGTTATCTCACACAGTATCTCCAGAACAGCAGCAAACGGAACGAAACGGTGCCTGTGCTTTCATTGCCGGAAGCCTCTTTCACTCCTCTCATCGGAGAGTATAACAATCAGATGCTTGAACGTAACCGCATAGCCGGAAATACCAGCGAGACGTCTCCTACGATCCGCGAGATCGACAACCGTCTTGCCTCAATGCGTTCTTCCCTTTTGGCCTCCATCCAAAGCTACGTCAAATCCGTGGAGATGGAATTGAAAGAAGCCGGTCAGAACGAAGCTGCCATCAACAGTCAGGTGGGCAGCCTTCCGGAAAAGCAGAAAGTAGGCTTAGACATCAAGCAACAACTTGAATTAAAGAACACGCTGTACACCTATCTGCTCAACAAGCGTGAAGAAGTAGCCCTTCAGATGGCCATCAGCGAGGCCAATGTACGCTTGGTAGAAGGCCCGCTGGGAAGCCCGCTCCCAATCAGTCCCCGCAGTAACATCATCCTGGTTATCAGCGTAATCATAGGTTTCTTCATACCTTCTTTGGTGCTGTGGATAAGATATATGCTTGATGTGACTATATCAACCCGTAAGGAAATAGAAGACGCCACCACCATACCCATCGCCGGCGATATACCCCGATGGGACGAAGGCAACGAGCGTGCACTCATCGCAGATGTCAGTTCAGACATGCCGATTGTGGAAAGTTTCCGTGTGTTGCGTTATGGTCTGAACTTCATGCGCCACAGCGCAAAAGTTTACATCGTCACATCTTCCACTCCCGGTCAGGGAAAGAGTTTCATCTCCACCAATCTGGCTTATATCCTCAGCCGTGCCCAAAAGCGTGTGTTGCTCATAGATGCCGACATCCGCAAACGCACCACAACCAAAGCGCTTGGCAGCAGTGCCGGTCTGACAGCTCTTCTCATTGACGAAGAAAACGAATTACAACTGGAAGACTGCATCCTGAAGAACGTCCAGAATACTGGAGTAGACTTCCTACCGGCCGGAAAAATGCCACCTAACCCGGCAGAGCTTCTCATGGGCGACAAGCTTGACGATATCATCGATGAGGCCAAGCGTCTTTACGACTATGTCATCATTGATACCACGCCGACGCTTTCCGTGGCCGATGCCGGTATTGTCAACCGCGTAGCGGACCTCACCATCTTCGTGCTTCGTGTCGGCGTACAAGACCGTGGATTCCTGCCCGAACTGGAGAAGATGTATCAGGCCAAGAAATTCCGCAACCTCTGTATTGTCATCAACGACTCCGATGTTAAACGCGGATACGGTTATGGCTATGGATACGGTTATGGCTATGGATACGGTTATGGCTATGAAAAGAAGAAGAAAAAGAAGAAAGGATTCGGCATCTTCCGAAGAAAATAAAAACGATCAACGGTTCTCAGCAAGAGACTGTCAGCACGGCGGAGAGTCCTCCCCGGGCAATTGAAATACAAAAGGTTCCGTAGTGCGGCGCATTACGGGACCTTTTGTATTTAGTGACCAAAGAAACAGAAAAACAGGATATGCCACCATATTGCTTTTTCCTTAACTTTGCATCCATGAAGATTTGGAAACTGACTTTAATTCATATTCTAGCAACTATCACGTTACAAAGTTGTGAAATAATAGACTATCATCCTTATAGTGCCGATTTTGACGGAGCGCGCAACATTAACGCCGACAACATCGCGCGTATAGAAGCGGCTATGGCCGGACGCGACTCTTTGTGTTTTGCCGTCATCAGCGACACACAGCGCTGGTATGACGAGACAGCCTCAGCCGTCAGAAGCATCAATGCCCGCAACGACATTGATTTTGTCATTCACTGTGGCGACCTGACCGATTTCGGCGCCACCAGAGAGTTTGAGTGGATGCGTGACGAGTTGCAGAAACTTTGCCCGCCATACGTCTGTCTGATCGGTAACCACGACTGTCTGGCCAACGGCACCCATGTTTTCAATGCCATGTATGGCCATCCCAACTTCTCGTTCACTGCCGGCGACACACATTTTGCCTGTTTCGACACGAATGCTCTGGAATACGACTATTCCACTCCCGTTCCCGATTTCTCGTTTCTCAAGAGAGACAGCGAAAGCCTCCCTCCCAATGTGCGGCGCACAGTCGTAGCCATGCATGCGGCCCCCTTCACAGACCAGTTCAACAACAATGTGGCAGAACATTTCCAAAACGAACTCAAAACCTATCCGGGTCTACAGTTCTGCCTCAGCGGTCACCGCCATTCCACCACCGTTTTCCAACCCTTCGACGACGGTGTGACATATTACGAATGCGCCTCGGCCAAACAGCGCGAATATCTGGTCTTCACCCTCACGCAGAAAGGAGGTGTACGCTATGAAGTGGTGGTTTATTAAATGCCTGCTCGCAGTCTCTCCCGCCTGTCCGGCAGCGAGTTTCGGGCCGGCAACAGCCGATACGCCCATTCTCACGCATACCGCCGGTGCAGATACCATTCTGCCGTCCAAAACTTCAGAGCCGGACTTCCCAAGCCCGACCGTAAAAAAGAAAAAACAGACAGCCTACGAACGGCACACCAGCCGCATGAAACGTGACTGGGCCAAAATGGCCCCCAACCAGACCACGGTGCAATTTGCCGGCAGCATAGGCGTCTGCGCTCTTGGTGTCGGCTGGCACTACGGTCGCGGCAAACGATGGGAAACAGAGCTGCTATGGGGATATGTACCCAAATGCAACGGCAGCGAGAAACATCAGACACTGACAGCCAAGCAACGTTTCGTGCCCTGGCTTCTCCCTCTTTTCGGGAGTCACCGCTGGGAAGCGGAGCCGCTGACAACGGGCATTTTCGCCAGTACTATTTTCGGAGAAGGATTCTGGCGTCACCAGCCGTCGAAATACACCAAAGGCTATTACGGCTTCAACACCAAACTGCGCTACAATGTCTTCATCGGCCAGCGTCTGCGCTACAATATTCCGCGCCGCCACCGTAACTTCAGCAAGAGCATCTCCCTTTACTACGAACTCAGCACCTGCGACCTCTATGTCGTTTCGTCTGTCCCTAACAGACACGTTGGCTTCACCGACATCCTTTCGTTGGCATTAGGTCTGCGCATGGAATTGTTTTAAGGCTTTCCCCATTGTTTTTTTTACCGGCCGGCAACGTGCCTATCCTCCATGAGAAAAACAAGCTACCGGCATTTTAACATAATTTGCTTTCCGCCTGAAAATTCCGTATCTTTGTAATAGCCAAGCGGGACATTCCTTGATGAAAGTCCCGCTTTTTGTATGTTTATCAGGCTATTGCGGTATTATTTACGGAGTATTTCTTGTAAAAAATGTCCGTATTGCAATTTAAAATGCAAGTATTCGCGTTAAAAATCCAATACGGACTTTTTCTCCTCCACTACTATCAACCTATATTTTAACACTCCGAAATGTTGCGGAAAGTTAAATATGTTAAAGTCTACGGGCTTCCTCATCCTCTCTCCTCCATCCGCCGGTGTCCCTCATTCTGGCAGTGGAAAACCCAAACGCCGGCCTCCGGTTAAGACAGGCAGACGGCATCACCTCCCCCACACAGTCCGGTATACAAAAAACCTCCGGCATGTCCTCCTACAGAGGCCGGCATCACCACGTCCGCACCATAGATTAAAGGAATAGGTCCAGCGGTTTCTTAAAAATCACAAACACCTGCATAGCAGAATGTTACTACGCTAAAACAACGCCCAACGTGTCCTCTGCCTGTTTTTTTTAGAAACTTTTAGCCGGAAACTTTCCCCCACCCAAGAAAAAAAACATAACTTTGTCCTAGCTTAAAACAAGGAGCGTATGGCAACAATACATGACCCCATAAAGGCCGAAATAGCCGCCGGACACACTTCTGCCGCCCTCGCCATGATAGACGAACGCATGGCACACGATGATGAAGCAGACAGAGCCGGCCTGCTCTACCTCAAGGGGCGTGCATACATGAAAGCAGGCGTGTGGCACAAAGCCATGAATGCTTTCATGCAGGCCGAACAGCTTGATCCGCAAAGCCCGGCCGCCGAGGCACGGGGCATGCTGGAAGACATTCTGGACTTCTACCACAAGGATCTCTACAACCCTTGAGAAGAAAATGAAGGCCGGACTGAAAACGGACATTACTTACCGACACACTTACATATAATGAGTAAAATAAAAGGAGCTATCGTTGTGGATGAGGCACGCTGCAAGGGATGTAATCTCTGCGTCACGGCTTGTCCCACACATACACTGGCACTGACAACCGGCGAAGTCAACCACAAAGGTTATGCCTTTTGCCGCGACGTGGCCGGCGCCTGCATCGGCTGTGCCTCGTGTGCCATCGTCTGTCCCGACGGATGCATCACCGTCTATAGAAAAAAAATGGACTGACCCCGCCGGACGTCTACCCTTTCACCGCTCACCGCTTTTAAAAGCCAGTAACAATGAACAACGAAATATTATTGCTCAAAGGCAACGAAGCCATAGCCCATGCCGCCATACGTTGCGGCTGCGACGGCTACTTTGGCTACCCCATCACACCGCAGAGTGAAGTGCTGGAAACCTTGGCCGAACTGAAACCGTGGGAAACCACCGGCATGGTGGTGCTGCAGGCCGAAAGCGAAGTAGCCTCCATCAACATGCTCTATGGCGGCGGAGGTACGGGCAAGCGCGTCATGACCTCCTCGTCGAGTGTGGGCATCGCCCTCATGCAGGAAGGCATCAGCTACATGGCCGGAGCCGAAGTGCCGGGCCTCATCGTCAACGTACAGCGGGGCGGCCCCGGACTAGGCACCATACAGCCCTCTCAGAGCGACTACAACCAGGCTACACGCGGCGGAGGCAACGGCGACTACAACGTCATTGTGCTGGCTCCCTACTCCGTGCAGGAAATGACAGACTTCGTGGATTTAAGTTTTGAACTGGCCTTCAAATACCGCACTCCCGTCATGATGCTTTCCGACGGCGTTATCGGACAGATGATGGAGAAAGTGGTGCTGCCGCCCTTCAAGGCGCGACGCACGGAAGAGGAAATAGCGCAGGAATGCCCGTGGGCCTCCAACGGACACGGTCTCCGCCAACGCGGCGTGAACGTTATCACATCGCTGGAACTCGATCCGGCCATCATGGAGCAAAGAAACTTGCACCTACAGGCCAAATTCAAGCGAATAGAAGCCAACGAAGTACGCTACGAAATGATAAACTGCGATGACGCTGACCTCATCATCGTCGCATTCGGCTCAGCCGCCCGCATTTCCCAGAAGGCCATGGAAACAGCCCGCAAGCAGGGCCTGAAAGTCGGCATATTCCGCCCCATCACCTTATGGCCGTTCCCCTCTAAGGAGATAGCCGCCCTGGCCGCTCACGCCAAAGGCATCCTGACGGTAGAGATAAATGCCGGACAAATGGTATTCGACGTACGCGCGGCGGTAGAAGGCCGCATTCCGGTACACCACTACGGCCGCCTGGGAGGCATAGTGCCCGACCCCGACGAAATCGTAACGGAACTGGGCAAATTCTGAATCCGCCAAAAACGCTCACACATGCAGAACAACGACAACGACATACTGGAACGCCTCAAACACCCGGAACGGGAGCCCGAAAGGCGCCGGACAGGCCGCAACCTGTTCCTGCGCAACGTGCTCAACGCCGTGTTCATGATTATGGCCGTTGCGGCCATGGTGGGCATAGCAGTCAACTGGGACAGCCGCGAAGACGCCATGTGGTGTTACATACTTGGTCTGCTGGCGGTGGTTGTTAAAATGGCCGAGGCCCTGCTGCGCATGCCCGACCTGCTCAAAAAACCTCAGCAGCCGCGAAAGAGATACTGACAAGAACAACAGCCGACTACCGGAATGACATTCCGTCAGCCGCCACAACCAAGGGAACAGACCCTGGGGAGGCAAGCCTTCCGGAACGGCCAACTTCATGATACACCCCTTCATTATGAACGAACAAAACAAGCCGGCCATTGCCAACGGAACTGCCGCGAATATCATCAGTCCGGAAAATCTGGTCTACCGAAAACCGGAACTCATGAACGATGTCAGCATGCACTACTGCCCCGGTTGTTCCCACGGAGTGGTACACAAACTTATAGCTGAAGTCATCGCCGAAATGGGTCTGGAGGAAAAAACCATCGGCATCAGCCCCGTAGGCTGCGCCGTCTTTGCCTACCGCTACATCGACATCGACTGGCAGGAAGCCGCCCACGGCCGCGCACCGGCCCTGGCCACAGCCTGCAAACGCCTTTGGCCCGACCGCCTTGTATTCACCTATCAGGGCGACGGCGACTTGGCATGTATCGGCACGGCCGAAACAATACATGCACTCAACAGGGGCGAAAACATCACCATCATCTTTGTCAACAACGCCATTTATGGCATGACGGGAGGGCAGATGGCACCGACCACACTCATGGGCATGAAAACAGCCACTTGTCCTTACGGCCGCGAAGCCGAACTCCACGGCTATCCGATAAAGATAACAGAAATAGCGGCACAACTTGAAGGAACTGCCTACGTCACACGTCAGAGCGTACACAACGTAGCAGCCATCCGCAAGGCGAAAAAGGCCATCCGCCACGCCTTCGAATGCTCCATGGCAGGCAAAGGGTCCAATCTGGTGGAAATAGTAGGCACATGCTCGTCCGGATGGAAAATGACACCCGTGAAAGCCAACGAATGGATGGAACAGCACATGTTTGACTTCTACCATACAGGCGATTTGAAAGACAAGGAATAACTTTTCCCAATTGACATGAAACAGGAAATTATCATATCGGGCTTCGGCGGACAAGGCGTGCTCTCCATGGGCAAAATCCTGGCCTACGCCGCACTCATGGAAGGCAAGGAAGTGACATGGATGCCCGCTTACGGTCCGGAACAGCGGGGCGGAACGGCTAACGTTACCGTCATCGTCAGCGATGAAAAAATTTCGTCACCTATCCTCAGCAGTTATGACACGGCTATCGTTCTGAACCAGCCCTCTCTCGACAAATTCGAGCCGAAGGTAAAAAGCGGTGGTGACATCATTTACGACAGTTTCGGTATTCTCGACAAACCCACGCGAACTGACATAGCAGCCTACCATATCAACGCCATGGAAACAGCCGGCGAAATGAAAATGATGAAATGCTTCAATATGTTCGTATTGGGCGGACTGCTGAAAATACATCCTATAGTCAAACTTGAAAGCGTTATGCAGGCCCTGAGGAAAACCCTGCCAGAACGTCACCATAACCTCCTGCCTATGAACGAACAAGCCATCGTCAAAGGAATGGAGCTGCCGCAACTCAATGGCTAAACAAGAAAAAAGCTCACGGCCATACCGTGATTAAAACAACTCAACATGGCAAACCGAAAACATCTCAAAAAAAGCATCAAAGCCGTAACATCCGAACTATTGGCCGACTGTGTGATGCTCAGCCTGTGCCAACAAGGCCAGCAGGAAGTAATCGACCGTATCATGGCCGAAATACTGGAACTACACAACGACTACGTTGCCCGGATCAGCCATACGGAAAAAGGACAAGAGAAACTCTTCTACAAAAAACTACGTGAAGAATTTGCAGCCAAGGTCTGCGATTTGAGCGAACGCCTCATCAAGGCATGACAAATACGCGTTAGAAGTTTATGCTCCCGAAACGTTTAACCAACACTCGGACGGCGTAAACTTTTAATGCTTGTAAAAAAATCAATTCCACGGCTTTCATGTCACATCCAATCAGCCGCTTCATCTTATTCAAGCTCCTAGGCTGGAAAGAGCACGTCACCGTGCCACACCACGACAAGTGCATCATTTGCGTTGCACCCCACACCAGCAACTGGGACTTCATTATCGCACAACTCTATTATCGCGCCATTGGCCGCCGTGCCGGTTTCCTCATGAAAAAGGAATGGTTCTTCTGGCCTCTTGGCCCTATTTTCCGCCGCATGGGAGGCGTACCCGTAGAACGTAGCCGCCACACCAGCATGACCGATTTGCTGGCCGAGCGCCTACGGACAGTCTCACATCTGGAACTGGCAGTAACGCCAGAAGGTACCCGCTCACGCGTAACAACCTGGAAACGAGGTTTTTACTATATTGCCCAAAAAGCCGCCCTACCCATCATGCTCTATGCCATCGACTATGAGCACAAAACAATAGTCTGCACAAAAACAATATTACCATCAGGAAATATAGAAAATGACATGCGGGAAATCATGGACTATTATCGGCCTTACAAAGGACTCCACCCGGAAAAATTCGCCGTGGAAGAAACAATTCCCGACACGAAAACCTGAACAAAAGCAAACTGTTTTTTGCAGAAACAAAGGGAGCGGCAATGCGCGTTATCAGAAAAGGTAAAAGCATCAGCACAAAAAAATCGTCAATAAGACGTTATAACAACACAAAAACCTCCCACTATGCAAAGAATATACCAGTTCCTTTTATTCCTTATTCTTATCATCAATTCCGTACATGCGCAGAACGACACGGAATTACATGAGGCTGTCGGTAAATATTTCACGGCTTACCGCCTCTCCGGCTATTCCCCCCGCAACCCGATGCGTGCCGACAGCAGTAAGGTTGACAACAATAACCGCACCTTATTAATATACGCCAACGAATCCTTTTGCTCCCAACTTTTTACTCCGGAAAGCATCACTCGAATCTACAAGGATTTAAAAAGACAATTGCCTTCGCCCTATAACAACTACCATATCACCATCAGCGACAAAAAAGGGCGCACGATAGAGGATTTCATCCCCAACACCTTGCGCACCGGCAACGAAGACCGCTCACGGCTATGGGAAGGCATAGACTATACCGGTCAACCCTGGGTGACAAACATCTCCCGCCCTTACAAAATAACACATGGATTAGCCAACCGCCATCTCGTAGTAAATGCCAGCCACGGCCGTTACTACAAAGAAGGGCGTTGGCTATGGCAACGCCCTTTTCTATTCTGCACTGCAGAAGACTTGCTAACACAGTCATTCGTCTTCCCCTACATCATTCCAATGCTTGAAAACGCCGGAGCGATAGTATTCACGGCACGTGAGCGCGACATACAGACTGCCGAGGCCGTAGTCGACAACGATGCCAAAACCGCTTCGGGCATTTATGAAGAGACATCAGCCGACAAGTCTAACGGCTGGTCTACCGTTGACGGTGTCAGCGGTTTTGCAACTTTATCCACCGTTCTCAACGATTCCATAGAACCATTCCTGCAAGGCACTGTCCGCCAAATATCCGCCGTAGCGCATCAGTCCCGCCTGTCGCAAGCCGCATGGATACCCACCATACCACGCACCGGCCGTTACGCCGTTTATGTCAGCTATGCCTCGCTCCCGAACAGTGTGCCCGATGCCCACTACACAGTATTCCACAAAGGTGGATCCACCCATTTTATTATCAATCAACAATTTGGCGGCGGCACATGGGTTTATCTCGGTACTTTTGACTTTAATGAAGGCACTCGCCGCGAAGGTTGCGTCGTTCTGAGCAACCAAAGTAACTTTAGCGGTGTTGTGACTGCCGATGGCGTACGTTTTGGTGGTGGCATGGGGCAAACCTCACGCGAGACATCCGGTACCAGTGCCGTGCCCCGTTTCCTTGAGAGTGCCCGTTATCAGGCGCAATGGAGCGGGTTGCCCGACAGTCTTTTCCGCCGTGGAAACACCTCAAACGACTATAACGATGACCTTCGCAGCAGATCCTATCTGACAAACAATTTCGGCGGCGGCAGTATTTACATGAACGGCATTGAAGGCAAAGGCATTCCTTTCGAACTCTCTCTGGCCGTACACAGCGATGCCGGCGTCAATCGCGAGAACGGCATCTACGGTACATTGGCAATCTGCACTACGGTAGACGGGCTTGGCGCCACAACCTTTCCGCCCGGCATGTCGCGAAAAGCCTCCCACGACTTTGCCGCCACGCTTCTTAATACGGTATCGTCAGACCTTTCCAAGACTTTTTCCACCACCTGGACGCAACGTGAAATCTGGGACCGTAATTATGCTGAGACCCGTACTCCCGATGTGCCTTCAGCCATACTAGAAATGTTCTCACACCAGAACTTCACCGACATGAAGTATGCCCACGATCCCACGTTCAAGTTCTTCATGTCCCGCGCTGTGTACAAAGCCATTTTACGCTACGTCAACAACCTTCACAGTGTCAAGGACTATGCCGTACAACCACTTCCGCCCCATGCCTTCGCCGCCAGACTCACAGAAAACGGCATGGCCGAACTCTCCTGGCAGCCCACGGAAGACCCTCTAGAGCCATCGGCCCGCCCATCGGCTTATGTGGTTTACACAAAAACCGGGGACGGCGGTTTCGACAACGGGAAATTGATAGAAGGCGGTGTTACACGCATAACGTTCCCTGTGAATGCCGGAACGACCTATGCTTTCAAAGTAACCGCCGTCAATCAAGGAGGCGAAAGTTTCCCTTCCGAAATTCTCAGTCTGCGCCGTGCCCAAACGGCAGTAGCCAAACAGATTCTCATCGTCAACGGCTTTGACCGCCTGAGCGGGCCGGCGTGGGTTGAAAGGAATGACAGCCTGGGCTTTGACCTCGATGAAGATTTGGGCGTTGCCTACGGATATGCCACCGCCTTTTCCGGACGTCAGTTCAACTTCAACGCCGCCTCAACGGCAGAGGAAAGAACCGATGCGTTGGGATATAGCGGCACAGAACTGACAGGAAAGATCCTAGCCGGCAACACGTTCAACTACCCCTTACTTCACGGCCAAGACATAGCTGCGGCCGGCGACTACAGTTTCTCATCATGCAGCCGAGAGGCCCTTCTCAACGGATCCGTCAACCCCGAGAACTATCACATGATAGACTACATCTGCGGTTTGCAACGCGATGTCCCCCACAACCTGTTTCCCTATAAAACTTTCGACAGGGAAACGCGCCAGCTCCTCACCCGCTACCTCCACAAGGGCGGCAGCCTGCTCGTGAGCGGCAGCTACATCGGCAGCGACCTTATGCAAAAAGACGAACGCCGTTTTGCCACCGATGTTCTCAAATATATACCTGCCGGTACAGCCCGCTCAGACTCTACCACCTACGTACGCGGCCTTAACCTCGTAATACCTATTCGCCGCACGCCGTCGGCGGAGGGATATGCTGTTACCGCGCCCGATGTCATCCTGCCTTCAGGCAAGAACACATTCTCCGCCTTTGCCTATGGCGGCGGACTATCGGCCGGCACAGCCTATGCCGGACACGACTACCGCGTGATAGCCATGGGATTCCCCTTCGAAAGCATCACCGAATCCTCAACGCGAGGCATGGCCATGGGAGCCATCATCCGTTTTCTCACAGACAAGTGACCACCGGCATAGTAACAGACTGCGCGATCCTACGGCAAAGGGGCTATAAGGGATAGCGAAGAACTACTTCCCGCTCCCGGACTCTTTCCTGAGACATATCATCAACTGAGCATTGCTTTTTCAACCGACCTGAGTGGTTGAAAAAGCAATGCTCAGTTTTGTTCTTATCAAGTATCCCTCTGCATGAACATACGCCCCGCCTGTCCTTTTATTCCTCCCGCGAATGGTGCGTACCGGCCATACGTGCAATAGCAGTCCGGCAATGTTCCATGAGCCATTTGGGAGTCGACGTTGCACCGCATACTCCTACGCTTCCAGCCCCATCAAACCATTCCGCCTTCAGGGCTGCCGGCGTGTCAACGAGATAAGCCCTCGGGTTAATCTGCCGGCAGGCTTCGTAGAGCACACGCCCGTTGCTGCTCTTGAGACCGCACACAAAAATAATCACGTCATGGCGGGCGGCAAAGGCACGTATGTTAGGCAGGCGGTTGGCCACCTGCCTGCAAATGGTGTCGAAATATCGGAACGTGGCCGGCGGCTGTATATGGACCGTAATGTAGTCCACAATCTGCCGAAAGCCCTCAAGCGGCTTGGTCGTTTGTGAAAAAAGGCAGATGCTGCGCGAAAAATCCAACCGGCCGGCCTCTTCCACACATTCAATGACAATCGCCTCACCTCCCGTCTGCCCCACAAGCCCCATCACCTCAGCGTGTCCGCGTTTGCCATATATAACGATTTGAGGCCGTTCCGGCTCAGAGTAAACGCGCTTGATGCGCCGTTGCAGTTGCAGTACCACGGGGCATGTGGCGTCAATGATGTCTATGCCGTTGCGCGAGGCTATGGCATAAGTCTCAGGCGGCTCGCCGTGGGCCCTGAGCAGCACTTTCCGGTTCCTCAGGCGGCAGAACTCCTCGTGTCCAATGGTAGTAAGCCCCAACGACCGTAGGCGCTCACATTCGCTGCCGTTGTGCACGATGTCCCCCAGACAGTATAGCTGTCCGGCTTTGAGTTCCTCTTCAGCCTTACCGATGGCCGTGGTCACACCAAAGCAGAATCCCGAATTGTCATCAATTTCTATCGTGAGCATATCATTTCTTTTTGAAACCTACCGCTACAGCCACACCGCAATCTGGTGCACATGCCTCATGCCATGTCATCTGTTTTTTCCTTAAACCGTTCCATCAGCCATGCCTTCTGCTGCGCAACCGTCAGCAGGGAATTGTCGAGCAGGAGCGCGTCAGGAGCCTGACGCAAGGGAGCCACCTCACGGTGGGAATCAATGTAGTCACGCTCCTGCACGTTACGAAGGATGTCATCATAGTCGGCCGCCATTCCCTTGGCTGCCAGCTCGTCATAGCGGCGGCGCGCGCGTACCTCGGCCGATGCCGTTACGAAAACCTTGAGTTCAGCGTCAGGAAACACCACAGTACCGATGTCACGCCCGTCCATCACAAGGCCCCGCTCACGCCCCATGGCCTGTTGCTGGCGCGTAAGAGCCTCGCGCACGAAGGGTAACGCAGCCACCGGACTGACATGGGCCGAAACCTCCAGACCGCGGATGTCGCGCTCCACGCATTCGCCGTTCAGGCACACCAGCGGCAGGCCGGTGGCTTCGTCAAGCCTGAAACTGACGGTCACTTCGGGCATCAGCGTTTCGAGACGTGCGGCATCAATGCCTCCATCGGGCGAGAACAGCCCCTGACGAAGCGCAAAAAGCGTTACGGCACGGTACATTGCCCCCGTATCCACATAAATGTAACCAACCTCACGGGCCAGGTCCTTGGCCATGGTACTCTTGCCACACGACGAATGCCCGTCGATGGCCACTATAATTTTTCTCATTGCGTCAACAATTACTTATCTGTTAATAGCGGGTGAATGCCGTCTCTTCCAGGCCGCGTGGCACCTTGTCGGCCGCAATAGCTCCAGATTCGAAAAGCATCGTCAGGCAAAGTTAGACAATATAAACGAAACGGCCATCATTACGGTCCAATTATGCGCTCCCCACCGATTCCCCTATTGGGCATACCTCGACGGCACGCCCGCCCTACCGCTTTCCCACTTTAACGTTTTTAACTTTCCGCAACACTTCAGAGTGTTAAAATATAGGTTGATAGTAGTGGAAAAGAAAAAGTCCGTATCGGATTTTTAACACGAATACGGGGAATTTGAATTCGAATACAGAGAATTTTCGGAAAAAACGGGTCAAGCCGAAAACACGGTGCATGAATTTTGAGAAAAGTGTTAAATT